>CAZITU010000004.1:0-63371 GCA_964542245.1 uncultured Nitrospirales bacterium
ACGGCGAGATCAACACGCTCAAAGGCAACGTGAACTGGATGCGCGCCCGCCAGGGCCGCCTGCAGTCGGAGCTGTTCGGAGGGGACATCCCCAAGCTCTTCCCGATCGTGTACGAACACCAGAGCGACTCGGCCTGCATCGACAACGCGCTGGAGTTTCTGGTGATGGGGGGACGCTCGCTGCCGCACGCGATGATGATGCTGATCCCCGAACCGTGGGTCGGCAATCCCCAGATGGACCTCGACCGACGAGGGTTCTACGAGTACCACGCCGCCATGATGGAGCCTTGGGACGGCCCGGCAGCCGTGTGCTTCACCGACGGCAAGCTGATCGGCGCGACCCTCGACCGCAACGGCCTTCGCCCGTGCCGCTACCAGGTGACCACCGATGATTTGGTCGTGCTCGCCTCCGAGGCCGGCGTCTTGCCGGTTGATGCCAAGGACATCCGCCAGAAAGGCCGCCTGCAGCCTGGTCGCATGTTCCTGGTGGACACCGTGCAGGGCCGTCTCCTCGACGATGAGGAGATCAAGTCCGATATCGTCAGCCGCAAACCGTACCGCGCCTGGGTCACCCAATACCGCATCTCGCTGGACGAGCTGCCGGAGCCGCTGAACGTCCCCCAACCGGACCATCCGACGATCCGCCAGCGCCAGCAGGCGTTCGGATTTACGGTGGAAGAGCTCAAGATGGTCGTGACGCCGATGGTTGTGACCGGCGAAGAGCCGGTCTCCTCCATGGGGACCGACACGCCCATCGCCGTGCTGTCCGAGCGGCCGCAACTGCTGTTCAAGTACTTCAAGCAACTGTTCGCGCAGGTGACGAACCCGCCGATTGATCCGATCCGAGAGCAACTCGTGATGTCGCTGGTCACCAACATCGGCCCCAAGCCGAACGTGATGGCCGAGACGCCGGAGGCCTGCCGCCGGATCAAGGTTCAGCAGCCCATCCTGACCAACTCGGATCTCGAGAAGATCCGGGAGATCGCCGACCCGCACTTCAAGAGCAAGACCCTGCGGATGCTCTTCCGCGTGGCCGAGGGACCGGAAGGCTTGGGAGCCGCCGTGGACGGTCTATGCCTGCAGGCGTCGGAAGCGATCAAGGACGGCTACAAGTTCCTGATTCTCAGCGACCGGGGCGTGAACGAGGAATGGGCGCCGATTCCGAGCCTGCTGGGCGTCTCGGCGCTCCACCACCACCTCGTGCGCGAGTGCACGCGGACCGAAGTCGGGCTGATCCTCGAGACCGGCGAGCCCCGCGACGTGCACCACTTCGGCTGCCTCATCGGCTACGGCGCCGGGACGATCAACCCGTATCTCGCGTTCGAGACGCTCGTGGACATGGAGCGGGACGGCTACCTGCCGGAGGGCCTCGATGCGGCGACCGCCGAGGGCAAGTTCATCAAAGCCATCAACAAGGGCCTGCTGAAGATCTTTTCGAAGATGGGCATCTCCACCGTTCAGTCTTACTGCGGGGCGCAGATCTTCGAAGCCATCGGCCTCAATCACGAACTGGTGGACCGCTATTTCACCGGCACCGCCTCGCGCATCGAGGGCATCGGCATCCGGGAAATCGGCGAGGAGACGTTGCGCAGGCACGCCCTGGCCTACGCGCCGGCGCCGATCCGCCAGCTCGATTTCGGGGGCGAGGTCCACTACCGGGTCCAGGGCGAGCATCACAACTGGAACCCGGAGACGATCTACAGACTCCAGCACGCGACAAGGGCCAACGACGCCAAGACCTATAAGGAGTTCTCGGCGCTCGTGAACGATGAGAGCAAGCGCCGGTCGAACATCCGGGGGCTCCTGGAGCTTAAGACCTTGCCGACGCCCATCCCGCTGGAAGAGGTCGAGCCGGCGAAGGAGATCGTCAAACGTTTCACGACGGGGGCCATGTCCTTCGGCGCAATCAGTAAAGAAGCCCACGAGACCCTGGCCATCGCCATGAACCGGATGGGGGCCAAGAGCAATACGGGAGAAGGCGGCGAGGACCCGGAGCGGTTCGTCACGCTCCCGAACGGCGACTCCAAGAACAGCGCCATCAAGCAGGTGGCCTCGGCGCGGTTTGGGGTCACCACGGACTACCTGGTGCATGCCAAGGAATTGCAGATCAAGATGGCGCAGGGCGCCAAGCCCGGCGAGGGCGGGCAGCTCCCAGGCCACAAAGTGGACGAGACGATCGCCCGCCTGCGGTACGCTACCCCCGGCGTGCAGCTCATCTCCCCGCCGCCGCACCACGACATCTATTCGATCGAGGACCTGGCGCAGTTGATCTTCGATCTCAAGAACTCAAACCCCGAGGCGGAGGTGTCGGTGAAGCTGGTCGCGGAAGTGGGGGTCGGCACGGTCGCCGCCGGCGTGTCCAAGGCCAAGGCCGACAAGGTGCTGATCAGCGGGGATTCCGGCGGAACAGGGGCCTCGCCGCTCTCATCCATCAAATACGGCGGCATCCCCTGGGAGCTGGGCCTGGCCGAGACGCAGCAGACCCTCGTCTTGAACAACCTGCGCGGACGCATCAGAGTGGAAACCGACGGGCAGATGAAGACCGGCCGAGACGTCGTAATCGCGACGCTGCTGGGCGCCGAGGAGTTCGGCTTTTCGACGGCCCCCCTCATCGTCGAAGGCTGCATCATGATGCGCAAATGCCACCTGAACACCTGTCCGGTCGGCATCGCGACCCACGATCCGGTGCTTCGGGCCAAGTTCACCGGCCAGCCGGAACACCTCGTGAACTTCTTCTTCTTCGTCGCGGAAGAGGTGCGCGAGTTGATGGCGCAGCTCGGGTTCCGCAAGTTCAAGGAGATGATCGGCCGCACGGACAAGCTCAGGGCCCAGAAGGCGATTGACCACTGGAAGGGCAAGGGGCTGGACCTGTCCGCGCTCCTGCACCAGCCGGAGGTCGGACCGGAGGTCGCCAGGTATTGCGTGGAGAAGCAGGACCATGGGCTGGCGGGCCTCCTCGATTGGAAACTCATCGAACTCTGTAAGCCGGCCATCGAGCGCAAGCAACTCGTAAAGCTGGATTTGCCCATCCGCAACACAAACCGGACGGTGGGCACGATCCTGTCCAGTGCGATCGCCAAGCGATACCGCTTGGAAGGGCTCCCGCCAGATACGATCCACATCAAGTTCACGGGGTCGGCCGGCCAATCGTTCGGGGCCTTCATGGCCAGGGGCGTGACTCTGGAGCTCGAAGGCGAGTCCAACGACTACCTGGGCAAGGGCCTGTGCGGCGGGCGGATCATCGTCTATCCCCCCAAGGGCTCCACCTTCGTCCCGGAGGAGACCATCCTCATCGGCAACACCTCGCTCTACGGGGCCACACAGGGCGAGTGCTATTTCTATGGGACGGCCGGCGAGCGCTTTGCCGTCCGCAACAGCGGCGCGCGCGCGGTGATCGAGGGCACCGGCGATCACGGCTGCGAGTACATGACCGGCGGCGTGGTGGTGGTTCTCGGCAAGACCGGGCGGAACTTCGCGGCGGGGATGTCCGGGGGTATCGCCTTCGTCCTGAACGAGGACGGGAAGTTCGAGCAGCGCTGCAACATGGGCATGGTGGAGCTGGAGAAGGTCGTGGCGGCCGAGGACATGCAGACGCTGCGCACCATGATCGAAAACCATTCCCAATTCACCGGCAGCCGGAAGGCCAAGCTAGTCCTCGACGCCTGGGAGACGATGCTGCCGAAGTTCGTCAAGATCATGCCGGTGGATTACAAGCGGGTCCTGGCGGAGCGGAAGGCGGCGGCCGCGAAAGAGCAAGCGCAGAAAGAGCACAAGGAGATGGTCGCGCATGGCTGACCCGAAGGGGTTTATGAAATACGCCCGGGAGGGCCCCAAGCGCCGGCCGGTCGAGCTTCGCGTTCAGGACTGGAAGGAGTTCTACGAGCCGATCCCGGAGGACAAGCTCAAGGCCCAGGGTGCCCGCTGCATGGACTGCGGCGTCCCCTTCTGTCAGAGCACCAACGGCTGCCCAGTGGTGAACCTGATCCCCGAGTGGAACGACCTCGTCCACCGCGGCCGGTGGAAGGACGCCCTCAAGGCCTTGCACACGACGAACAACTTCCCGGAATTCACGGGACGCCTCTGCCCGGCCCCTTGCGAATCCGCGTGCGTGCTCGGCATCAATAGTGATCCGGTGTCCATCCGGGTCATTGAGTGGAACATCATTGACAAAGGCTTCGACGAGGGGTGGGTCGAACCCATCCTCCCGCCGTCACGCACCGGCAAGACCGTCTCCGTCGTGGGCTCCGGGCCCGCCGGCCTCGCCGCCGCCCAGCAACTCGCGCGCGCGGGCCACAGCGTGACCCTGTTGGAGAAGGAAGATCGGATCGGCGGGTTGCTGCGCTACGGCATCCCCGACTTCAAGATGGAGAAATGGGTCATTGACCGGCGCTTAGAGCAGATGAAGGCCGAGGGTGTCGAGTTCAAGACCAATGTCCACGTCGGCGTGGACATCAGCGGCGAGGAGTTGCGACGCAGGTACGATGCGGTCTGCCTCGCGATGGGCGCCGAGCAGGCCCGTGAGTTGCCTGTTCCGGGGCGTGAGCTCAAGGGCATCCACTTGGCAATGGAGTACCTCACCCAGCAGAACAAGCGCAACGCCGGCGATGCCATCACCGACGAGCCGATCACGGCCAAGGGCAAACGGGTGGTCATCATCGGCGGCGGCGACACCGGCTCCGACTGTCTAGGCACGACGCACCGGCATGGCTGCAGCGAAGTGCACCAGTTCGAACTGCTGCCCGAGCCTCCTCCCGCACGCGCCGACTCCACCCCTTGGCCCTTGTGGCCTATGCAACTGCGCACGTCGCACGCGCACGAGGAGGGGTGTGACCGCCAATGGAGCGTCTCGACGACCAAGTTCACCGGCCACAACGGCCACGTCACGAAGCTCCACGGGCACAGGGTCGCCTTCGAGAACGGCAAGTTCGCGCCCATTCCGGGCACCGACTTCGAGATGGAAGTGGATCTGGTGCTGCTGGCGATGGGCTTCACCGGCCCGGTGAAGAACGGCTTGCTGGACGCCCTGCAGGTCAAGTACGACGCCCGCGGGGCAGTGGCCGTGGACGAGCACTACATGACCAGCGCGGAGGGCGTCTTCGCCGGCGGGGACGTAAGGCGCGGCGCCTCGCTCATCGTGTGGGCCATCGCCGAGGGCCGCAAGATGGCCGCCGGCGTGGACAAGTACCTCCGCGCCGGCAAGTCCGCCAAGGTCGCCGTCTAAGCCTGCCCCCTACCTGCTGCGCCTAGAACGCGCGGCATGTCCCATGATCCCGGCACGAAAGACTGTCCTCTTGTTCCTCGGCGGCGCGGCGCTGCTGGCCGGCATCTACATCACTCTGGACGAACTGAAGCACACCCTCGAAGAGCAACGCGCGGACCGGTTTATCCAGGCGGTCAATCAACTCGGGAACGACACTCTCGAAATGCGTCTCGGCGGGATTTACGCGCTTGAGCGCCTCGCCGCAGGCTCGGAACGAGATTATTGGCCGATTATGGAAATCCTCACGGCCTACGTGCGGGAGCGCGCTTCGGTACGGAAGAACCCGGCACTGAAGGAGCCGCCACGGCAGCCCGCTCCCGACATTCAAGCGGCGCTCGACGTCATCGGCAGACGCCGCCATAGCTATAACGATGGAGAAAGCCAACGGCTGGATTTGCGAGGAACGGATCTGCGCCGAGTCAATTTAGCCGGAGCAAAATTCGCAGGCGCCATCCTTAGCGAGGTTCACTTGGAAGAAGCAAACTTGGCCGGAATTCGTTTGGAGGATGCGATACTCCGAGAAGCTCATCTAGAACGCGCGAATCTCACTCAAGCTGAGATGGAACGAACCTTTTTACTGAATAGTAGGCTCAAAGGGACGAGGCTTCGGGCCGCGAATCTGCGCCAGGCTTATCTCATCGGAGCCCAGTTCGATGAAGCCGATCTCCTGGGCGCCGACCTCACGGACGCATTCGGCCTCGCCTGGGAGCAGATCAAGACGGCCAAGAAAGACAACAAAACTCGCTTGCCCACATACCTGAGGGTTACCGCACGCTGACGAAACGGCCCTGGGCAGTCTCCCGCAACTGCTCGACGTCTTCCCGGCGGGTCACGGAAAGGGGAATCGTCTGGCGAATCTCTTCGAGGAGCAGCGCCGTGTCAAGAGGGCGCTTCTGCGAGAGGGCCCGGTAGAGCGAGGCGACCACCGCCTGCTCGATCTCAGAGCCGCTGAACCCTTCGCATGCCGATACGATCTCGGCCAGATTGAACTTCTGCGCCTCCTGTTTGCGCAGGCCGAGGTGAATTTTTAGAATGACTTCGCGTTCCTCAGGGGTCGGCAGGTCCACGAAGAAAATCTCGTCGAACCGACCCTTGCGAAGCAGTTCGGGGGGAAGGATTGCCAGGTCGTTCGCGGTGGCCACGACAAAGACTTCCTGGCGCTTCTCCTGCAGCCAGGTCAAGAACGCTCCGAACAGTCGGCGGCTGAGTCCCCCATCGGACTCGCTGCTTCCCGCCGAAACCAGCGCTTTCTCGATTTCATCAATCCAGAGGACGGTGGGCGCCATGGACTCGGCCAACGAGATGGCCTTGCGAAAGTTCTTCTCGGACTCGCCGATGTATTTGTCGAAGAGCCGTCCCGCATCCAGTTTCAAGAGGGGCAGCTTCCACTCGCGGGCGATCACCTTCGCAGCCAACGACTTCCCGCAGCCCGGCACGCCGACGATGAGGATGCCGCGTGGGGGGCTCAAGTTGAGCGCCTGCGCCTCACGGCTGAACCCCACGTACGCACGCTGTAGCCAGGATTTCAAATTGGCGAACCCACCAAGCTGGTAGCGGTTGTCCTCCATCGGGTAATATTCCAGAAGTCCCCCGTCACGGACCATTTGCGCCTTACGCTTCAACACGGCCTGGATGTCTTCCGGCGTGAACCTGCCGTCACTCAGCACCGCGCCGGCCACCGCCTGCCTTGCCTGATGTAAGGTCAGACCTTGAAGCGCCTTCAGGAACTGCTCACGCTCCTCCTCCCGGAACAGCGCTTCGAGCTTCTTGCCGACCTTCAAGGATTGAAGCACCATGTTGACGACCTTGAGCAACTCGTCCCGATCAGGAAACTTTAAGTCGTAGCGCACGGCCTCCAGTTCGATCTCGCCCGGGAGCTGGACCGTCGCGCCGGTCAGCACCATGGTCGATCGCTTCTGGCGGAATGCCTGCGCCACCTCGCGGAAATGCCTGGCCACTTTGGCCTCTTCGAGGTATTTCGAAAAATCCTTCAGAACAAATATCCCATCCACGTTCAACCTGGCCAGGTGCTTGAGCAGTAAGAGCGGTTCAGTCGTTTGGGCTATCGGGTTCCCCTCCGATCTCAGTACCAGCCCATGAGTGACGGACCACTCGAAAAGCGACGGCCACACCTGGTCCGCGACGGCCTGTAAGAGCGACAGGACCCGATCCTCCTCCACCGTCTCGATGACGATGACCGGATGAAATGAAAGGACCAGGGTTTTGAGATCGTGGACGCTGGTTGAAGTGTTCATAGATGATGACTCCCGCGTCGCTTACTTGGTGATGTCGTGCGTGAGCAACGCGACGTCCCGCATGACGTCGAGGATCTTCCGGGTCTCCTTGTCCATGATGAGGATGTCGGTGCCGACGGTCACGCGAACCTGGTTCGGGGAGGGCAGCGGCTTGAGGCGAATCTCCAGATCACGAGGCAACGGCTGCATCTCCTTCTGAAGCTCAACCGGCAGAATGGCGCCGCGCTCGAGCTGCTTCTGAATACCGGGCGGCAGTTTGTTTTTTTTGGCAAGACCCGGCGGCAGCCCTTTTTGTTTCTTCCCTTTCCCGTGGCCCTTTCCTTCTTTCGCCGCTTTCTCATTGGCCTTTTCGATAATTTCTCTCTCGTAGTAATTCTTGATGATCCTGTGGTCGTCATCGCCGAAGACGATCCGGACATCCCCTCCCGACACCTGGGGCCACGATATCATCCAGGCGATGAAAAACATCAACGTAAAGCCCGCCACTTTATGCACGCTGTTTCTCATGATTGTCTCCTTATTCTGGTCTAAAGCATGTAGGTTTGAATATAATGGGGCCATGCAGACGTTGGACGTCAACCGCCCCGGCCTGCCGGACCTCCAGTTCGTCCTGATGGTTCTGGCCCTATGCACATCCGACCTGCCCACGCTGAACGTACCGGAATCTCTCCGGCAAACCATCTTTCATCGTTGTTGGACGCTGGTTCATGACGGGCCCCCGCCGACTCAAAAAGAAGAGCGCGTGCTGGACTTGCGCGGCGGCACCGAGGTGACGCTCGAAGCAATGGTGGAAGTGATCCGGAGCACCTTGAACGAGCACGGCATCAGGCAATTGACCTGGGACCATCCGCCCAGTGAGCCCACACGCTCCACCACCCCAGAAGCACTCCCGTTGGTAGAACGGCTGCAACAGCTCTTTCCGGCTGCCCCCGATATCGCCGACGACCCATCTGAACCTGCTAAGCCCGCCGGGTAGGGGCACAGCATGCTGTGCCCCTACTTGACGCCGTAGGCGGCGTAGATCTTTTCTTTCCACTGATCCATGTACGCGGGAAAGGCCAGGACCTCCCGACCTGCCGCACCGCTCCGGCGAATGCGGACAAGCTTGTACGCTTCTCCGGTCAGCACCTTCTCCCGCAGCAGCTTGTCAACCAGAGACGGCCCGCCGGCCTCCAGCATCCCCGGATCGCGCTCGAACGCGCCCTTACGGAGCGTCTCCGCGATCTCGTCCTGCGTGGTATTGCCGACCAGAAGCATCAGATACAAAGAATACCACGCCGCCAGGTGTTCGCGGCGGGTCTCCGGCGTGATCTCCCGGTCGGGCCAGTAGTGCGAGGCGTTCATATACCGGCGGGCGATGTCCTTGAAGAAAGCCGGCACCAGGCGAACGTCCATGTATGGGCCGTCCTGGCCTTCAACTAAGATGGACTTTGAAATGGTACCCAGCGCCCACAGCGAATCATTGGCCAGCGGACGACGGGAGGACTGCGGCTGCTCCAGGATCTGCTCGTTCGACAGCACCTGTCGGGTCAGCGACTCGTAGAGGTAGAGGGCGTGAGGCGGCGAGAGGTGTATGGCGACGGCCGCCAGGGCCTCTTCGACCGATCGCTGCGACGGTGGTTGCGCCTGCTCCTGTGCCCAGATCGGGTGGACGAACAGGAGAAATGCGGCCATCAACGAAAGAAGACGCTTCATTGTTACATTCAACGACTCATGACAACTGCTCGGCATCCGCCTGCTCTCGCGTGGATGGGACCTGCGGTCGCTCCGGCCGGTCTCGTTGCATGCTGCCGAAAGTGAAGCGATCCTCCGTAACGGAATGCCACTCGTTCAACAGAATGGCATCGGTGAGTTCGTGGATAATGTGGTCCACCACAATGTCTATATCCGGGAGGCCCTCCACCTGATAGTGCCAGGTGCGTGTCCCACTGTCGTTGTCGGTCGTGCGCCCCATGAGAGCCCACCGCTCGCTGTAGCCCGTCGCTCGCTGGATGATGGCCGGGAAAGACTCCACGGCCCAACGCTGAGAATCGCCCAAGGCCTTCGACAAGCTGAAGCAGATCGCCCGGCGAGAGGTGAGTGTCATTTTTCAGAGGATAGCCCGTCACGCGGGGATGGGTCAACCAGGCCTGCAGGTCGGCGGATGGGTGGGACAATGATCTTCGTATTCGCGCTTCCTTGCATAATAGTTGCGTACTTGTCATGGCCTATTATAGGCTTATCACAAAGTTCTGCGGGGGGGACGCCATGACGGACCAACAGCCAGTACAACGGTTTGCTAATAGGTTGCCGGACACGGATTGGGCGGAAGTCGCGTCCTACCCGGAAGGCAAATCATTGACGCTCGGACACCTCAAAGATGTCAGCGCCGGTGGCCTCTCGCTGGATTTGCCCCTGTGCCTCCAGCCAGGCACGAAGGTCCGGGTCAAACTTTCACGGATGAGCCCCACCGGTCTGCTGCGACACTTCCAATTCACCGGAACGGTGATGCATGTCGAATCTTCGGGCCAGGGGTGGGTGCACGGCATCAAACTTAACGACATGTCGGCGGCCGAGCGCACCGCGCTGACGGACTACCTCTGCCAAGTGGAATTTCGGTCGACTTCCTGATCGGGCCGACAGGGCTCCGGCGACCTCATTGACCGGCACCCCGCTCCAGGGATATCCTAATCCCCGCTTACATCATCCAGGAGGTTTCGTCATGCCCGACCAGGAAGCCCTTGTGTCCCCGCCACCATCAAAGTTCACCGTCGCCTACGCGGATCAACTCAAAAAATTGGAAGCCATACGCCACAGGCAGGCAGACCCCTCAACGCTTGACCAATTCGATGAGGAGACCGAACAGCTCATTCTCAGGACGTTCGGGGACGCCACCAATCATCTGGAAGCCTACGAACTGGCCACCATGGGTGAAGCCGAGACTATCGTGAACATGCCACAACCAGCCCAGGAAGACGCGACCCAGGATCTGCCCCACAAGGCGATCGAGCAGCGTCGGCAGGTACTTGAAGCGTGCTTGGCTGAGCTTGCGTCGGACTCCGGCCGGAAGCAATCAAAGAAGACGTCGGTCTCACCGGCCAAGCAAAAGAAGACCCGCGTAGCCAAGAAGAAGGCCCGTGCTTCTCTGAAGCGCCCGGTAAAGAAGAAGGCCGGCGCAGCCAAGAGAAAGCACGCCGCCGGGGCCAAGAAAAAGAAAACCATTCCGCCCAAGAAAAAGGCATCCAAGGGCAAATGAGAAGGATCACCGGTGGTATTGGATATCCCGGCATATTTGATCGCAATGCCGGGTCGAGCAAGCTTTGATGGAGGAGCTATGCCGAATTATGTGAGAGTCGCCGGAACCGCGGACGTGGCGCCAGGCGCCGGGATCGTGGCCACCGCCAACGAAAAGGAATACGCCGTCTTTAACGTGGATGGGGCCTTCCACGTGATTGATAATACCTGCATGCACCGGGGGGGACCGCTGGGAGAAGGCGAGCTGGACGGCGACACCGTTACCTGCCCGTGGCATGGCTGGCAGTACAACGTGAAGACCGGCACCTGCCTGACGAAGGACGGGATCAAGATAGGCTGCTACGTCGTGAAAGTGGACGGTGGAGACATCAAAATCGCCCTGCCGTGAAGGCTGAACTCAGTGAGGTCTGGCAAGACACTCGCCTGATCGTCCTGACGGCTCAGATCGCCGCGATCTACGCCGCCGTTCTGATCCCCTTCAAAGTCGGTATCCCGCTTATCCCCGGCTTCGTTGAGCTGCGTCCCGCGAACGCCATTCCCATCATCGCCTCGCTCCTTTTCGGCCCGGCGGCTGCCTGGGGGGCGGCCATCGGGAATCTTATCGGCGACCTGTTCGGGACGCTGGGCCCCGGCAGCATCTTTGGGGCCATCGGCAACTTCCTTTACGCCTATCTACCCTACCGCCTCTGGGGCCACCTCGGGCCGCTCTCTTCGGGGCATCCCCCCGAGTTACGCTCGTTCCACCAGATCCTGGAGTACCTGACGATCTGCGTTCTGGCCTCCCTGGTCTGCGCGGGGACGATCGCCTGGGGCCTGGACGTCATGCATCTCCTCCCGTTTCAGGTGCTCGCGCCGGCGATCTTTCTCAATAATCTTCTCATGTCGGCCTTGCTCGGTCCCCCCCTGCTGCGGTTCCTCTACCCCCGCGTCGCCCGGTGGGGCCTGCTCTATGGCGACATCACGAGCGATCGGGTCGAAGCCCATCAGATGATGCCCCATTCTGTCCGGGATGAGCGACTCGCCACGCTCGCCGATGCGCCTGGAATCACGATCCGAGACCTCCATTTCGTCTACCGCGGCACGTCACGACGGGCCCTGCATCGCCTCTCTCTTTCCTTAAGGCCGGGGACCATGACCTTGGTCCTGGGAGGGACCGGATCCGGGAAGTCCACTCTGTGCTACAGCCTCAACGGCCTGATCCCCCACCATCTGCATGGGGAATTGACCGGCAGGGTGCTCGTCGGGGGGCGAGATAGTCGTCAGTGGACGGTCTGGCAACATGCGCGGGCGGTCGGGCTGCTCTTCCAGGACTTTGAATCTCAACTGGTCTCGACCAACGTCGAACAAGAGCTGGCCTTTACCCTCAGGAACCTCTGCCCTAATCTTTCCCCCGAAGCCAGCGCCGCTCGCATCAGCGAGACACTGGCGCAGGTGGGCTTGGAAGGACATCGGCGGCGCGACCCCCTTTCCCTCTCAGGCGGGGAACGGCAGCGGCTCGCCATCGCGTCGGTCATGGCTCCCGGTCCGTCGGTGCTGGTCCTGGATGATCCCGCTACCGATTTGGATCCGGCCGGCCGCGCGGTTCTCTATGCCGTGTTGAGGGCGTTCCGGACAGCGGGAACCACAGTGGTGGTCACCGACCGCGAGGCGGACGAGGCGGCTCTGGCGGATCGTCTGTGCCTGCTGTCGGAGGGAGGCATCGTGTGGGACGGCCCCGCCACCGGATTGCTCAGAAAGCCGGCGCTCATGGAGCAATGCGGCGTCCGCCCCGATTTCCTCGCCACCTTTTTCGTTCAGTTGGGGTACCGTGACGACCTTCCGCTCACACCGGATGAGGCCGTCTCGCTCTTGAAGGGTAAAACCGTGAGGGTGACCGAGCCGGAATCGCCACCAACAGCCGAGCAAGGAGGCCCGCCCGCTCTCGAAGTTCGTGCGGTGGACTTCACGTACTCTCCCGGATCGTCGGCGGGACGACAGGCGCTGGACCGCATCCACCTGACGATCTGTCAGGGCGAGTTCGTCGCCTTGATCGGCCAGAACGGCTCAGGGAAGACGACGTTGGCCAAGCTCTTGAACGGCCTGCTCTCACCCACCCGCGGTCAGGTGCGCGTCCACGGGCAGGACACGCGAACGATGAAGGCCGGTCGGCTTGCGGCCACCGCCGGGTATGTCTTCCAGAACCCCGATCACCAGATTTTCGCCGAAACGGTGTTCGAGGAAGTCGCCTTCGGTCCCCGCAACCTGGGTGTTCCCGCTGTCGAGGTTCCCGCAAGAGTCCGGGAAGCTCTCAACGCCGTCGGGTTGGACCGTCCGGAAATTGAGACGGCCGATCCGTTCTCGCTGACCAAGGGCGACCGCCAGCGGGTGGCGGTGGCCTCGGTGCTGGCCACGAGGCCGGGCATCCTGATCTTTGATGAACCGACCACCGGGCTGGACTACCGGGAGATCCGGGGGATGATGGGCCTGATTTGCCGGCTCAACCAAGCGGGCCATACGATCATCATGATCACCCACAGTATGTGGGTCGTCGCGGAATACGCGGCCCGCTGTGTGGTCATGCAAGACGGTCGAATTGTCGCGGATGGCCCGGCGCGCGCGATTTTCGCGCAACCCGAGCGACTGGAACCGCTCGGCCTCAGACTCCCCCAGATCCCGCGCTTCAGCCAGCATTTCGGTCGGACACTGCTTACGCTCAAGGAACTGGCGACCTGTTTCAGGATCGAGTAACGAAATGGAACTGTTTCTCTACCGAGAGTCCGACACCATCCTCCATCGCCTGGATGCCAGGACGAAGATCCTGGGGCTCGCGGTGTTCTTTACCGTCGCGCTCCTGCTCAGCGATCCTCTCGTGTTGCTGGGGCTACTGGCTGCGGTCATGGGCCTGGCCGCCATGGGGCGCTGCCTGACGAATCTGAGGAAAATCTGGGTGCTTCTGCTGCTGCTGTTTCTGTATTGCCTTCTTCTATGGCCGCTGTTTATCAAGGGACCCCTTGAGCAGACCGTGGCCTTGAGCGCGGGAATGGGCATCCGCCTGGATGTGATGTTGATTGCCGGGGTGATCGTCGCCTCCACGACCCGAGTCGAAGACTTTACCGCCGGACTTCAACGGCTGGGTCTTCCGGGACCCATGGCGTTCGCGCTCTCCCTCGCCTTTCGTTGGGTCCCGACGTTCCTTGGGACTGCGCAAACCATCGTGCAGGCCCAACAGGCGCGCGGCTTGGATCTGCAAGGGGGAAACCTCGTAGTGCGGGCGGGACGGTACGTCCCCTTGGTCCTTCCCCTCGTGGCGCACGCGATCCGGCAAACTCGGTTTCTGGCGATGGCCCTGGAAGCCAAGGGATTCAACCCATCCACATCACGGATGGGATATAAGGAGGGCTCCTACACGGCGACCGATGCCCTCGTCCTGGTAGTACTCGCCGCGCTTCTGCTCGCCGCCCTATGGCTCCGATGGAACGGTTACGGAGTCGTCGCAGGGGGTGGGATTTTGAAGTAGGCTCCAGACGACCTCGTGGCCATCGTGCATGAGAGCGACGAGGTGGTCCTGAAATCGGACGTGGCGCACGGGCCAGAGGCGGGAGGCATAGTCCACGAGCAGATTGTCCTGGTCGAGGACCGCGTGAATGCGGGCCTTCTTCAGGTGGGAGATCCCGATGCCGACCGCCTTCAGCACGGCCTCTTTCGCCGTCCAGTAGCGGAAGAACGTCTCCCAGCCTCGGCCCGCCAGCGCCCATTCCGATTCGTCGGCGATGTAGGCATGGAGGCCCTCGTTCCGGGGAACGATCTCCTCGATGTCAATCCCGATGGGAGCCGGCCCGACGACCGCGGCCACGTATCGCGGCTTGTGGGAAAGCGACCAATAGGTATTGTTGAAAGGCAGCGGGGCATCGCGGTCGCCCTTATTCAAAAAACCCAAGGCGACCCCGCTCGCCTCGCAACTGAGGACCAGCGCCTCGCGCGCCCGTCGGCTCTGCGCCTGCACGCCCTCCCGCCCGCGTAGCAATTGATCCTCCGTGGAGAGCGACAGGATGATGGGACGAAGTTTCATAGGTTCGGGCCGAATCTTACCATCTTCTTTTCACGCAAGGGAGGAAATTATCATCGTATCCTTGACTGGATTGCTTAAAGAACAGGGACAGTCTAGAATCCTGCTTCGTTGCATCGCACTCCATATGGAACCGGAGGTGATCTGATGGCTGTTTCAGAGCGGCGGGTGCTGCCCCGGTATTATTTTGTGACTCTGGTGGACGTTTCGGTGCCAGGCTTTAGCGATAGTCTCTGGGGAGCTGTAGCGAATATCAGTCGAACCGGAATCGCCCTTTACATTCGGCAGCAGTTGAAACCCGGAAGCGCGGTCACGATACGATTCCGGTTCCAGGGCGAGGGTGGGAGGGAGGTCAGCGAGACTATCACTGCCAAGCTTGTGTGGCAGCGCGGCGAGACTGCCGGTTTGGAATTTGAGCCGCCTATGCTGGCTAATTCACCCGCGTCAAAGAAGGCCCCGCACCTTGCAGACTACTTGAGCAAGAAAGAGGCGACCAAAGGTTGAAACAGCCGCACAGAGAACCCTACGCGCCCGAGCGATGGCCGACTGCCACGACCACCCACTCACCTGACGTCCCCCCCGCATCGAACAGCGCCCACGGGGAGCCCCAGGTGTAGGTGAACTGGTGTTTGCCCGGAATCCGCGGAATCTCCACCGCGACGACCCACTGCGGCGAGGTCATGATGATCCAGTGGTCCCGCCGCTGGATCTCGATGAGGCAATTGGTGTGGAGCAGAGCAAACGTCTGCTCCGGCGAGTAGAACACTGTACCCGTCACCGCACAGCCTTCCGGCATTGACGCTTTCATAAGCCAAAGTGTGAAGAACATGCTCTCAAACATGGGGCCCTCCTGGGCTAGGGATGACCCGTATGCCGCAACCCTTTGGGGCCACGCGGCCCGAGGCCACCCCTAACCTGTTGGAAGCCACGATCGTGTTGATGGCCTGCCTTGCTTGCACGGTTCGTCCTCCGACTCGTCTTCCCTGAGTATCGTTTGCAGAACCTAATCCGGAGACTCATCAAATCCTGTGCCAGGCGCTACCGGGATCACGAGAACCGCCAGAACGCTTCTTTCTTAGGCCCTTACGAGTGCGCGCTCTTCCCTGATCACGTGGTTTTCCAGGTTTGTATGAACGGCAGTTCCACCTGCAGGAAACGATTTGGCTAAGCTAAAAGTCGAATGCTCAACGCCACCGACGAAAGAGAAGCTACCGACAAGTGACGGAGCAAGGCATGGTAAGATGGTGCCCACGAGCAGCACGGCTAGGCGACAACACTCTGATGAAAGGAGCGAGGGTGATGAAAGAGTTATGGTTTGTGGCCATGACGGGGGCGTTGGTAATGGGTGGCGCGGGGATCGGCAGGCTGGCCTATGCTGAGAAGCCCCTTCAGATCGCAGACGGCATGAAAGTGACCTTGGAATACACGTTGACGCTTCCGGACAAAACGGTCGCGGACAGCACCGCAGGCCAGGCGCCGTTCTCCTACATTCACGGCAATCACGAGATCATCCCCGGCCTGGAGAAAGCGCTGGCGGGTCTGAAGCCCGGAGACAAAAAGCTCATCACGGTGCCGGCGGAACAGGCGTATGGCCTCTACGATGAAAAGAGGAAAGTGACGGTGCCGAAGGACAAAATGCCGCCGGAGGTGAAGGTGGGCACCAGGCTTCGCTCGCAAGACGGCCAGGAGGCCAAGGTGGCGGAGATCAAAGGCGACTCGGTGGTGGTGGACGTCAATCATCCCCTTGCCGGCAAAGACCTCACGTTCGACGTCAACATCCTCAAGGTGGAAAAGCCGCCGAAGCCGGCCCAAGAGAAATAGCTGCCATGCCGGAGCGCTCCCCCCGAACCTCCACTCTCGATTTTATTGACGCGCTGGAGCGCGAGCTGAAGGCGCTACCCGTCCACACGAATCCCTTCTTTCAGGCCTTTCAACGGGGGATGACCCTCGAGCAAGTGAAGCGCTTCATCAGGCAGTGGTACATCTTCGGCATCCGGTTCCGGAAGATTCTGATCGGCCTCCTGTGCAACGTCTCCGACCGGGATGAGGCCATCGGCCTGGAACTGATGCGGGTCCTGTATTCGGAGTACGGCGAAGGGGTCCGGGAGAACGTCCATGCCGCGCAGATGCTCCGGCTCGTGGACCGGCTGGGGATTGATCGCGGCTGTCTCGCCAAGGAACGGCTGTGCCCCGAAGCCCAGGACTATATTGACACCGTCGGCGAGATTTTCATGCGCGGGGACTTGCCGTCGGCGCTCGGCGCCTCCTTCGGCATCGAGACGACGGCCGGCCTCATGTATCGGTACATCTACAGCGGCCTACTGACCTTTCCGGATCTCTCCCTGGAGGACATCCGGTTTTTTGAGACCCATCTGTTCGAGGAGCTGCACCACGGCGATTGGTTGCGGACCGCCCTGGCCGGCTATGCGGAGTTGGATGAACATCGAGACAAGATCCGAGCGGCCGCGCTCTTGGCCATGGAGAAATGGCACGGCCTCTGGGAGGGGATGTGTCGCGTCGTGCTGAGTAGCACGCCGACTTAGAGTGTTTGATTCTCGTCAGCGTCCCGATTCCTTCTCAATCAAGAAGGCGCTGAGGTAGGGCGCTGACAGCATCGCCGGGGAACGGCCCTTCAGCGGCGGCTCGAGCTCGAACCCGGCCTTGCCTCCGAGTTGCCAGATGAGCTTAGCGGCGAGTGACTCCGTGACTTCACGTCCATCGGCACTATGGAGACAGAAGAGAATGGTCACGCTCAGGTTAGGCCGCAGTTGCTGTCGGAGCGACATCGCCACGCCGGTCCGGCTTAAGTTGCTGAGGCTTCCCCAGTAGGTCTTCCCGCCGCCGGTCACGCCCGCCCGAACCTGGAGCGTGTACCGCAGGTCCTGGCGTTGTTCACCGGACTTCGATTCGTCGGACCTGTAAGGCGCCATAGGGTAATGAGCTAATCCGGCCGGAGCGACCGGCGCATGATGTCCTTGTCGAAGTAGTTGACGGACATCCCCGCGTCGAGGACGATCCCCTGGGCGTTGATCCCGGACGAGCGCGCGCTCAGGAGAAATGCCGCCGCGTTGGCCACTTCCTGCGTCGTCACCCCCTTTTTTCTCAGCGTGAGGCTTTCCGCGTAGAGGTAGTAGTCGGCGTAGTCGGGGATGCCGGCCGAGGCCGAGGTCTTGAGCAGGCCGGGATTGACCGAATTGAAGCGGACGTTGGAGACCGAACTGAAGGACTTGGCCAGGAAGCAGATCGTCGAGTCCAGCGCGGCCTTCACGGGACCCATGATGCCGTAGTTCTCAGCCGCCATCTTTGTGGTGGAGATGGAGACGGCCACGACGGAGGCGTCGGGCGCCAGGATGTTCTTGAAGGCGTTCGCGATCGCGATGAGGGAGTAACAGGAGATGTCTATGGACTGAAGAAAGGCCTTCCGGGTCGTCTCGTGGAAGGGTTTGATCCCCCCGTCGTAGTCGAGAAAGGCGATGGAGTGGACCAGCCCGTGGATTGTCGGGTGGGCCTTCGTGATGTCGCGGGCCACGGCAAGGATTTCCTCGTCCCGAGCGACGTCGCACACGTGGATCTCCCCCTTGGGCAGGAGCTTTGCGACGCTGTCCTTGCGCTCCTTCGATCGGACCACATAGACGACCATCGCGCCCTCCGCCTCCAGCACCTGGCCGATCTGGTAGGCGACGCTCTTCTTGTTCGCCACGCCGAAGACAACGATGGTCTTGCCTTCGAAGCCGAGAAAGCTCACGCCAGGCTCCTCATAGTTGGCTCATTGCTTATGGGGTCTCCAAGGGAAGCCATGGTCACGACGAATTCCGTGCGCAACACGTTCCGGCCGTCCACGCTGACCGACCCTTTCATGATCAGCGCCCCCATGATCTCCTCCACGATCTCCGCTTCGATCACGAGCCTGGCGCCCGGGAAGACGGGCCTCCGGAACCGGGCGTTCTGAATCTTGCTGAGCACCGGCACTCGACCCGGATCCATCGGGCCTCGGCTGAACAGGAGGGCCGCCCCTGCCTGGAACACGCATTCACAGATCAGGACGCCAGGCATGATGGGCCGGCCGGGGAAATGTCCCGTCAAATAGGGTTCATCCGGACTGAGTGTCTTGACGGCCTTGATGTGCCGCTCGTCCCGTTCGAGGATTGCGTCAAGGAAAAGGAACGGGGGGCGGTGCGGAATTAGTCTAAGCACCTCGTCCCCGCCAGCCATCATCTTACAGGCCTCCGTCCACGGACAGGACCGACCCCGTAATGTAGCCGGCCTCGCGGGAGGCCAGGAAGAGCACGCAGTACGCGATGTCATCGGGCGTCCCGAAGCGTTTGAGCGGGATCGAGGCCAGGTAGTCCTTGCGGAGCTTCTCCGGCAGGTCCGCGACGAACTCCGTGTCGATGAAGCCGGGCGACACGCAATTCACCGTGATCCCGCGCGAGGCCACTTCCTTCGACAGCGAGCGGGTCATCGCGATCTGGCCGGCCTTCGACGCCGAATAGTTCGCCTGGCCCTCGAATCCGAAGCGGCTCGCCGGCGATGTAATGGTGATGATGCGGCCGTAACGGTTGCCCATGAACCGATGCACGGCCAGCTTCGACATATAGAAGGTCCCCGTCAGGTTCACGTCCAGCACCTTCTGCCAGTCATCCGGCTTCATCATCGCCAGGACGGCGTCCTTGCGGATGCCGGAATTGTTGACCAGGACGGTGAAATTCTTGTACTCCGCGTCGAGGTCCTTGTAGAACGCCTCGACCTGCGCATAGTCGGCGACGTCGAACTTGCGGACGTGGAGGCCCTGGGCGAGCGGGCCGAGAGCCGTGCGAAACTCCTCCGTCGCCGTGTCGTTGGCGGCGTAGGTGGCGACGACCGTCGCGCCCGCTTCCAGAAACCGCCTGGAGATGGCCCGGCCGATGCCGCGAGTGCCTCCCGTGACGACAACCGTTTGATCGCGGAAATCGTACGCGGCGCTACTCATGCGCAACAATGACCTCCCTCTCCCCCGCCGGGAGAGGGACGGGTGAGGGAGATGTAGCGAATCGGTCCAGCAGGTTCTCTTGCGTGTGCATAAACGAAGTGGCCGCCGCATTCTGCCTGAGGTGCTTGTCGATCTCGTTGGCCACGATGACGCCGTAGTTGATGGCACCCAGCCAGCCGGACATGATGATGCCGACGGAGCCGGCGTGAAAGAGACCGCCGATCTGATTGGGCAGGTTCTGGCTGATCTTCAAGCCCTCGAACTTCGTGCCGAACGACGCACCGGCCATATGCCGGGTATAGTACTCGAAAGTCCGCGGGGTGGACGCTTCCAGATGATCAATCTTAGCGGTGACGCCGGGGAGGTACTTCTCGAGGGTCTCCACCACGCCCCGGATGAGTTTGTCTTTCTCCCGCTTGTACGCCTCCTCCGAGAGGCTCGCCCAATCTTCGTAGTTGGCATTCGTCGAACAGACAATGGAGTACCGATCCGATCCCGGCCGCGTGTCCGGGTAGTAGAAGGAATAGGTGCGGCTGGTCACCTCCATGGCGTTCAGGGCATTGGAATCAAACACCGGGTGGGTGGAGGTGAAGAACAAATCCCCGATGTAGGGAATGGACTCGCCCTTGCGGATACCCATGTAGACCTGACAACTGCTGCTGTTGAGGCGGACGGCGTTGGCCTCCGTAAGAAAGTCGGGGGCGAAGTGTTCGTCCCCCACCAGTTTGTGGATGGTGGACCTGAGATTGGCGTTCGACAGGACGGCCTTCGCATGGATCGTCCGGCCGTTGCAGAGCACGCCGGCCACGCGGCCCCGCTCGACGAGCACTTTTTCCACCAGCGCGTGGTGACGCAGGTCCACCTTGTTGGCCTTGAGCGTCGCCTTCATCTTCATGATGAGCTTGTCCGTGCCTCCCTGGAAGGTATAGACGCCCTTGCTCATGAAGTTGGAGAAGACGATGCCGAACGTGATGGCCGGGTCGTCCAGCGTGGACCCGTTGGCGTAGGCGATGGGCTCCATCAGCAGGCGCCAGACGTCCGGGCGGCCCGGGAAGTACATCTGGAACAGCTCCCGGGTCGTCATGGCCTGGCCGTCGTAAAAGTTCATGCCGCGGGTGAATTTGAAAAACGCCTCGACGGTCTCCTCTGGAATCTTGAAGTCATTGACCAGCTTGTCCGTGAAGTCTTTTTTATCGAAGGTCGTCGTGAAAGAGAATTGGGGGTTGTCGAAGCGAATCCCCTTGAGTTGGACTATGGACTCGGCAATGTCGGCCGACCAGTACTTGCGGCACGTCTTCACCATGCCGACCGGGAATCCGTGAAGGGAGATGTCAAAGATGTGCCCGCCTTTTCGCTTGAACCACGTGGCCATGCCGCCGAAGTTGTAGTGGTGTTCCAGGAGCAGGACCGAATACCCGCAGGTCGCCAATCGGTTGGCGGCCGTCAGCCCGGCCAGCCCCGAGCCGATGATGATGGCGTCGTACTCGGGCTTGACGTCTCTGAGCCAGTCTTGGGCCATTACGCCTTCTTCAGCACGTGAAGGTTGGCCATCGAAATGCCGCTCAACATGGAACCCACGATGCCGAGAAACCCTTGGTCGTTGCCGCAAATGAACAGATTGTCCAGGTGCGTCCGCCCCGTCTTGAGCTTATGCGGCGCCCCGTACACCGCCCCGTTCAGGTGACCGGTCCACTGTTTGATGGTCCGCGGGGTGAAGAAGTCCGTGAACATGACATGGCCCCGGAAGTCGGGAACGAATTTTAGCACTTCTTGGTGGATCCTCGGAAGCCACTCCCCCTTGGCCTGCACGTACGCCGGCTCGTCAAGGGCAGTCCAGCGGTCGAAGTTGGCCAGGCAGGTGATCCGGATCATGCTCTGGGGCAGGGGTTCATCGAAGAGGAAGTTGTTGGGACAGCAGATGACCCCCGTCCTGGGATCCACCAGATCTTTGGGGTTTTCGTAGTGGAACGTCATGCCGGTGTTGAAAAACACGTTCGTGGTGTCATGGCCGAGCGTTTTCATCTCCCGGTCCAAGATGGAGATGATCTCCACGAACGACAACCGGCCTTCCAAGTGGGCCAGCTTCTCCGGATCACAATCGGTGCAGAGGCGCATCGTTTCGACGTAACCGGCAGACGAAACGACGGTATCGGCGGTGAGCATCTCCCCGTTGTCGAGTTCCACGGACCGGACCCGCCCTCCCGCCGCGTGCAAGGCCCGGACCCCGCACTTCATCCGGACATTGCCGCCGACCTCCCGCAGCTTTCTCCGCAGGACCGTAATGATGCGCCGGACCCCTTCCCAGGGCCGGGCCAGGCCCTCGCAGAGGATGCTTTTGAACATCACCGCGAACTGCCCGAACTCCATATCGTGCTCTTCGGCGTTGCCGTAAATCATCAAGGGGCAGAAGATCATGTCGGCGAGCAAGGGATCGGTCAGGAAGCGCGACACGACCTGCCGCCCCGACAGGGGTTTCGCATTCAGATCCAACTCATCATAGTCCTTGATGTAGCGCACCAACCGGATAAAATTGTCCTTCTGGGCGGGGAAGTTCTCAATGACCTCCTGAACGAAGAAGTCGAAGTCGTTGTTGAAGCGAAGCGTCTTTCCCGGGAACCGCACCTCGGACTGATGTTGGGGGACGAGCCCGAAATCATCCGGCGTCAGCCGTAATTGCCTGTAGAGCTTGGTGAGGGGCGCGCCGCGGGTGCCCGGAGGCACGTAGTTGGTCACGGCGTGGAGGCCAACGTCGAAATTGTAGCCCCCCAGAGAGTAAAAGGAATTCAGGCCCCCGGCAGTGTAGTGACGCTCTAAGACACAGACCTTTTTGTCGAAGTAGGCGAGCCGAATCGCCGCCGCCAGACCGGACATGCCGGCGCCGATGATAATGACGTCATAGCGGGTCGAAGGCATGGGAATAGATGAGCGTCGGTACGGGGGAAACGGTATCAGTCCGACGGGGGGGCTGTCAAAGGCTTTAAGGCTGAATCACCGGTCTTTGAGCTTGGGCGCGAGGTAGGCTACGCAACTATCCAGGCTGGCCAGTTGCCCGTACTCGGCTTCCGGAACTTCTACGTTGTAACGCTTACGCAGCTCCATTACGATATCGAGAAAGTCCATGGAGTCCAGCTCAAGCTGTTCCCGGAGCGCCACGTCGCTTTTGAGATGGGTCAGGTCCTCATCAGGCGCGATCACGCTGATGATCTGGAGGACGGCATTCTTGATCTGATCGTTCGTCATGTGGAGGCTTCCCCGGATGGCCTGGCGGTCGCAATCGGCCTAAGAAAATACACGATTTACACCTGTTTTACAACCACCACGGAATTGATGCCCAGCATTCCCGAAGAATTATTAAGGATATAGTGGATGGAGGGCACCTTCACCGGCGAATTGAGGACCAAATTCGGGAGGACGCATTGGGTGTCCAAGTGGTCCACGTTGATGGTCGGGTGGACGAAGCCGTCCTCGAAGGCCGGAAGATTCCCGGCCAGTTCCAAGGCTCCCGCCGCACCCATCGCGTGCCCTATGAAGCTTTTCGTGTTGTTGAAATACGTCCTGGGGCAGTCGGCGAACACGGCTCGCAGCGCCTGGCACTCCTGGATATCACCGAGGTTCGTCGCGGTCGCGTGGGTGCTGACGATGCCGATGTCCTGAGGACCGATTCCCGCTTTCTTGAGGGCCGCCTGCATGCACTCGATCTGGCGCTGAGGGTTTGGGAGGACGAAATCCGACGCGTCGGAGTTCATGTGGGAGCCGACGATCTCCCCATAGACCCTGGCGCCGCGGGCCTCGGCATGGTCCAGACGCTCCAGGACGAACACGCACCCGCCTTCCGAGCACACAATGCCGTTCCGGTCACGGTCGAAGGGCCGGCAGGCCTTGGTGGGGTCGGAATGAGTCGCCAGCGCATTCTGGCTGGCGAAGCTGGCGAAGATGCCGAACGTGTGGATGCTCTCCGAGATCCCCCCGGCCAGGGCCATGTCCACCTCGCCCAGCAGCAGCATCTGGACGCCCTGAATGAGGCCGGCATTGCCGGCCGCGCAGGCGGCGCCGATGGTGTAATGTGGGCCGGTGATGCCCATGTTCAGCGTGACCTCGCCCGCCGGGGAATTGGCGACCGTCCGGGGATTATGATGGTGGGACCAGAACTTGGTGTCGTAGTTGAACTGGCTGAGGTTGTAGATCTCGTTTTCGGTCTCCACATTGCCGTGCTCGGTCACGCCCAAGTAGACGCCGATCCGGCTCTTATCCAGGGACATGAAGTCGAGCTTCGAGTCGCCCATCGCCTCCTGCGAGCAGTAGATGGCGATGGACCCGGCTCGCGTGCCGCGCCGGACTTCCTTCTTCAACTGATACTTGAGCGCGTCATAGTTGCAGACGCCTGCGAGCACTTTCCCCATGTAGCGGGTCTCGAACCAGACGACCCCCGAGATCCCTTTCAGGAGGTTCGCCCGAAACTCGGCGAGGGTATTGCCGTTGGGCGAGGTGAGCCCGATGCCCGTGATGACGATGCGGCGGTGGTTATTCATCGTCTCCTTTCCCTCGCCCTTTTAGGGAGAGGGTGGGGGTGAGGGTGCCCTCTGAGATTCCCTCGCCCTGGAGGGAGAGGGAGTCAATTTAATGCCGCGCGATGTCAGGCGCTGCGCTGCCGCTTGACGACCTGGCGACGCTGATGACGCAGCACCGGCGCAAGGGCGCGCAGTGCCTCGTTTACAGTCGCACCATCCGGGAACACGTCGAGACCTCCGGGATCCACGACAACGACGTTTGCGCCCTGGGCGTACCTCGCTGCAGTGATCCCGCGAACTGCCCGGCTGAAGTCGTACGAAGGCCGCATCGTGTCACGATCGGCCGGCTTGCGTCTAGTTCTACCCTTCTTCTTCATAACGTCTCCGTTCCGGACGGCTCCCACAGCGCGCCGAAATTAAACGCGTTCGCGGCGGCCGTTCAGCAAAGGCTACCACGAGAAGTCGACGACGATTGGATATGCCCAGTGGATATGCCCAGGAGCAGGTACCGCTGTTCCTCCGCTGAATGGTCGGGGTCGTGCATCAGCAACGAGAGGGGGTCGCCGAATACCGTGGACGCCTCGTCAAACGTGACGCCGTGCTTTCGCGCATTCGACTCAGCCTTCTCCGCGTCCCATTCAAACTCATAGCCCAAGGCACCCTCCCCCAATAAGCATTGTCACTACTCTCTCCCGCCAGGGGAGAGGGAATCAATTTGGATTGCCTTCAATGTCCGCTCCAGTCCTTCTTCGGTGCTGATCTTGGGCTCGTACCCCAGCTCGCGGCGCGCCTTCGAAATGTCGAAGTAATGCGCGGTCGCCAACTGGTCCGCCAGGAACCTGGTCATCCTCGGCTCACCCCGAAACGGCAGCACAGTATAGGCCATTTCCATGGCGGCTCCAACAGCCCTCGCCATTCCGTGCGACAACTTACGACGAACTCTCGGGATGCCGAGTCTCTCCAGGATCGTATTGATCCAGGTCCAGAGCACGACCGGAGTCCCCTGGGAGATGAAATAGGCCTGGCCGTTGACCGGGGAGCCTTCTTCTAAGTGGTCGGCCGCCAAGAGGTGCGCATCGGCCGCGTTCTCCACGTACACCACGTCCACCTTGTTCGTGCCATCCCCCACTTGGATCAACTCCCCTCGCCGTCCCCGCTCGATGATCCGTGGGAACAGGTGCGGGTCCCCAGGACCGAAGATCAAATGCGGCCGGAGGGATACCGTCAGGAGGCCATCGGCGCCGTTCGCCTGGAGGACAAGCCGTTCCGCCATCGCTTTGGTTGCGGGGTAAGGGCACTCGTATCGGGCGGGATACGGGACGGTCTCATCAGCATGCTCCAAGCCCCCGCGGGCCGACACAACGCTCGGCGTGCTCGTATAAATCAGCTTCCGCACACCGGCCTTGCGGCATCCGACAAGGACATTTTGCGTGCCGACGACGTTAGGGCCGAAGAACGCCTGCCACAGGCCCCAGTAGCCCGCCAGCGCTCCCACATGGAAGACCGTCTCCATGCCAAGGCATGACCGCTCGACCGCCGCCGCATCCTGAAGGTCGGCGCAAACCGCCTCCACGCCCCTCTTCTCCAGGTCAGGATAAGGCCGGCGTCCCAGGACTCGAACCGTGTCTCCTCGCGCCAGCAGCTTTGCGACGATACGCCGCCCGAGAAAGCCCCCGCCGCCGGTGACCAGCGCTTTCATCGCAATCGCCCCGCGGCCCACACCGCAAGCTTGTCGCGCGAGATTTTCACATTGTGGCGGACATCCACCGGAAGCGAACGGTGGAACAAGACCGAGGCAATCCCCGTAGTTAATGGATTGGCCCTACCCAACCGTAATAGTTCATCTTTGTACCGGGCTGTTTCGCTGGGAGTCGCGGGAAATTTTCCCGGGGATGGTTCGATGACAATCACCGGCCGCTGGTTCCCAATGGGACCGATCCCCACAAGGGCCGAGCGGAACACATCCGGGTGTTGGTTGAAGATTGCCTCACATGGATCAGTGAACAACGTCCCGGAGGCAGTCTGCACCCGGTCTGCCTTGCGTCCGCAGAACCAGACCCGGTCTTGGCTGTCGAGGTAGCCGACATCTCCCATGCGGTGCCACCAGGTGTCGCCGTCCTTGATCTTCGCCAGCGCCGTCGCCTGCTCGCGCTTGAAGTACTCCCGCGTGACGACAGGACCCTTGACGACGAGTTCGCCGATTTCGCCATGTGGGAGGACCAGCCGGTCGTCCCACGATGGAATGGCCTCATCGGTGATGCGGATGACCCGCAAGGTGATGCTCGGAAACATGCGACCGACACAGGTGCCTTTACCGGCGCGGGTCAGCACGGCCGTCTCTTTTAGGACTTCGCGCGCCGTGATGGAGGAGACCGGCAGCGCCTCCGTCGCGCCGTAGGGCGTATGGGCGTCGGCGGCCTCTGGCAGAACCTCCCGGACCCGTTCCAGCACAGCGGGCGACACGGGCGCCCCCGCCATGAGCACGCGCGTGAGGGAGGGCAAAGTCAGGCTCCGTTCTGCACAGTACCGGCCGACCCTGTCCCAGATGGCAGGGGAACCGAAAGACTGCGTGGCCTGATACCGCTGGAGATCGGCGACAAACTGTGCCGGGTTCACCTGGGCAGGGCGTGTAGGATCCATGTCGGGGACGACGACGGTCATGCCCATGACCACGCTGAAGAGGGCGAAGAGCGGAAAGGCCGCCAGGTCCACCTCGCCTTCCCGGATAGCGTAATAGTCGCGCAGCGCGCGCACCTGGGCGTCGAACATCCCATGCTCGTACACCACGCCCTTGGGAGCGCCCGTGCTGCCGGAGGTGAACAGGACGGCGGCGGTTTCATCTGAACGCGTGGGCGCGCACGGAAACTCCCGCCAGGTTGATCCGCGAATGTGAGCCAGCGTCGGGCCGCCCCAGAACCAACGACGCCCGACCGTGACGACATGTCTCACGCTCTTAAATGAGCCGGGGAATAGTATCCGCGCTGCCTGGGCTTTGGAGACTGCAATGAAGGCTTCGGGCTCTGCCTCTTCGATGCACGCGAAGAGGTTAGCCTTGCCCATGCCGGGGTCTATCAAGACCGGAACAGCCCCCAATTTGAAGAGCGCAAAGGTCAGGCCGAAAAACTCCAGACCTGGCCTGACCATTAAAACAGTTCGGGCGCCCCGTCCGATGCCCAGGCGGCTCAGGCCCCACGCGATCCGGTCGCTTTCCTCGTTAAGCTGCCGAAACGTGAGTCGAGCATCGCCGCCCTTGGGGAAGATAATCGCAGGCTGGTCTGGACGTCGGCCCGCCATCAGGAGCAGATGGGTCGCGATGTTGAGTAGGCCCGGTTCGGTTGCGGCGGTGTTCTGGGAGGCTGCGACCGTCATGGGACCGGATGCTTGGCGAAGAACTCGCGGACCCAGGGAATGATCCGCTCGTGCGCGTCCTCGACCACGTAATGGCCGGCATCGGGAACCCGTCGGACCTCCGCATTGGGAAATCGCTTCTGCCACGTAGACAGAAACTCCGTCGTGAAACACCAGTCCTGCTCGCCCCAGATGAGCAGCATCGGGTGGTCCTTGAAGGCCGCCAGTCCCCTTCCGATCTCGTCCACCAGCGTGTAGGTCGGATGGGACGGGCGCATCGGAATGTCTTGCACGAAGCGCAGGAGGGCGACACGATTCGCGTAACTGTCGTACGGGGCCCGGTACCCGGATTTCACGGCCGGCGTCATGCGCTCAGGTTTGGCGCTGGCCATGAAGGGCGCCAGGCCGGCGAAGGCGTTGAATCCGCGGACCGCCACCGCGCCGAAGAGGGGCAGCTTGCAGATGTTGATCCGGAAGGGAATCCGGGTTGCCGGAAAAGCCGCGGAGTTGAAGATGATGAAGCGCTTGATTCGATCCGGGTGGCGCACCGCATAGCCCATCCCGATAGGCCCTCCCCAGTCGTGCAGGAACAGCGTCATGCGGTCGAGCTTGAGCGACTCCAACAGGGCTTCCAGGTTGGTGATGTGCTGTTCCAGGGTATATGGGTACTCCTGGGGCTTGTCGGAGAGGCCGCAGCCCATGTGATCGGGGGCAATGACCCGTGACGTCTTGCGGAACTCAGCAATCAGGGTGCGGTAGTAGAAAGACCACGTCGGATTACCGTGGAGCATGACGAGAGGATCGCCGTCCTGCCCCTCGTCCACATAGTGATATCGCAAGCCTGCAAGGCTCAGGAAATGGGACTGAAAGGGGTAGAGGTCCCGGAAGGAGTCCGCCATCCTCACCGGGCTCCCTACCAGGTGACGCCCAGCATCAGGCAGTTCAGGCCGCTGCCGATGCCCAGCAGGGCCAGCCTCTCGGAACGCTTGATGTTGCCGGCCTCGATGCTGAGCGCCATCGTGATGGGTAAAGACACCGACCCCATGTTGCCCAGGAACTCGACGGTCGGGTAGTCAATCGCGGGGTCCAGTTTCAAGGTCTCGAACAGCAGGCGGCGGTGGGCGACGCCTACCTGATGGCAGAAGGTCTTGGTCACGTCCTGATCGCTCCAGACCAGTTCCCGCTTGAAATCAAGCCAGGTCCGGCCGGCCAGTTCGCATCCCCGGTGCAGGAGCTCCTCCGATTGCGTGGACATTTCCGGCCGGCTGTCGGCATCCAGCCCCGTATCGGCGCTGCCGCGGCAGAGGTCATTTTGCTCCGAGTCGGTGCGCACGACCCCGCCGGCGAGCGCATGGCCGCTCTTTGAGACGGACGCGTGGGTCATAACGATCGCGGCCGCCCCGGAACCGATGGTGAGGGAGGCGAAGGCGTCCTTGAATTTCTTCCGGGTCATGCTGGGGTCTGAGAGGAGTTGTTGAATCGTCGTTTCGACCAGCGGCTTCCCGTTCTCCCCTGCGACGAGGAGTCCGCGCGTGATCTGTCCCAATTCGATCATATTGCCCAGCGTCACCATGCCGTTCAGCATGCCGAGACAGGCGTTGGAGATGTCGAAGAGCACGGCTTGCGGCGAGATCTTCAGCCGCTCGTGAACGACGGATGCCGTCGCCGGCTCCAGGAAATCACGGGATACGGAACAGTGGAGGATACATTCGATCTCATGTCCGAGGACTCCTGCCTGGTCGAGCGCCTTTCTGCCGGCCAGCGCAGCGGCGTCGCTGGGCCTCGTGCCCTCGTCCCAGAACCGCCGCTCGCGGATGCCGCTCATCAGCTCCAGCCGCCCGTAAGGAAGCTGGAGTCTGTCATACAGAGGCGCGAGGCGCGCTTCGATCTCGGCCGAGGTGACGACGTGCTTCGGTAGCTCGTACCCGATGGACTCGATGCAGACCGTGGAATAGCGCATGGGCGGTTGACCCTGAAGGCCTAGGTATTTTTCCTATAGAGAGTGTCTAGGTCACCGCCATTCTAAACAAGCCCGTCCGGGAGGGTCAAGGACGTTCACGCGATTTGCTTTACGGTCGAGGCGGGCCTAGAATCCGGCCGGAGTTAGTTGGGGCTCCAAGGTGGCGAAGATGCACCATAGAATCTCCGTCGTCGAAGGGAACATCACCGAGCAGACGGTGGATGCGATCGTCAACGCGGCGAATCATTCGCTGCTCGGCGGGGGCGGCGTGGATGGGGCCATTCACCGGGCGGCCGGGCCAGGCCTCGTGGAAGAATGCCGGGGGCTGGGCGGGTGCGCCACGGGGGAAGCCAAGATCACAAAGGGCTACAACCTCCCCGCCCGGTGGGTCATCCACACCGTCGGCCCTGTCTGGCATGGCGGCCAGCATGGGGAAGATGAACTCCTGGCGGGTTGTTATCGAAACTGTCTCGCGCTGGTCGAACGGCATGCCATCCGGACAGTCGCGTTTCCATCCATCAGCACGGGCGCCTACGGCTTTCCGATCGAGCGTGCTGCTCGAATCGCGATCACCGAAATAAGAGCCTTTCTTGACCAAGACACTTCCCTTGAGAAGGTCATCCTCGTGTCCTTCGGGACAAAGGCCTTCCAAGCTCACATGTCGGCGGTGCAGGAACTCATTGGGTGAGTCCGGCCGGGCCGATCAGGAGGAAGGCGGGCCCAGCTCTTCCTTGCGCGGGAAGCGCTCTTCCAGAATCGTGTAGAGGGTCGGTATCAGGAACAGTGTCAGCGTGGTGGATACCGTGAGCCCACCAATGACTGCCCGGGCCAGCGGCGCGTTGGTCTCCCCGCCGGTGCCGAGCCCCAGCGCCATCGGCAGCAGGCCGAAGACCGTGGCCAGCGATGTCATGAGGATGGGCCGCAACCGGATCCGCGCTGCCTTGACGACCGCCTCGTGAAGCTCGATCCCGCGTCGGCGGAGGACGTTCGTATAGTCCACCAGGAGCACGCCGTTCGAAACCACGATCCCCAGCAGCATGATGACGCCCATAAAGGACGTGATCGACAGAGTAGTGCCGGTCAGAAACAGCATCACGATTACTCCGGGGAATCCCATAGGGATCGAAAACATGATGATGAAAGGATCAACAAGGGATTTGAATTGAGCTGCCATGACCATGTAGACGAGAATCAGCGCCAGGGGCAAGGCTAAAAAAATTAAATTCTGGAAAGCCTCCTGTTGCTGCTGGATCTGCCCGGCCAGTCGGATGCCGAACCCCTCTGGAAGCCGAAGAGTCGCAAACCGCGCCTCTAACTCTTCAGCAATGGAACCGAGATCGCGGTCCACCGGATTGGCCGTGATGTGCACCACCCGCTGGAAATACTTGCGGTCGATTTTCACCGGGCCCGAGTTGAGCGTAAGACTCGCGACGTTCTTCAGCAGGACCGGGCTCCCGGACGGCGTGGCCAGGATGATCCGTTCCAGGTCGCTCAAGTTGCTGCGGTACTCTTCCGCCAGCCAGGCGCTGATGTAGTACTCGTTCCCGTTCTGGGGATCGGTGAAGATGATCGGATCAACCTGGCCGTTGCCGTTGAGCGAGTACAGCACCGCATTGGCCACGTCCGTCTCGCTGATGCCGAGCAGCGCGGCCTTTTCCCGGTCCACCGCGACGTTGACTTCCGGATAGTTCTCTTCCCGGCTGATCTGGATGTCGGCCAGGCCCGCAACCTGGTGCATGACGGCGTCCACCTGGCGGACGACCTGGCGGGCTTTTTCCATGTCGTATCCGTAAATCTCCACGTCCACCGCAGCCTGCGAGCCGAAGCTGGTGATCCGCTTGACGATCCCGCCGGGGTCGAAGATCATCAGCACGCCGGGAAACAGCTTGACCGCCTTGGACCGCACCTCGTTCATGATCTGGACCTGGTTACGCTTCCGCTTGTCCGGCGGCAGCAGGTACACCTGCACAATCGCCGTATGCGGCCCCGTGTTGGGATTGAACAGCGAGGACCGGCCCTGCGCCAGCACGCCGGTGCTGGAGACGATGGTGCCCAGCTCGTTCGGCTTGACTGTCTCGCGTATGACCCGTTCGACCTCGGCCACCTGTTGCTCCGTCTTCTCCACCCGCTGGCCCACCGGCGCACGCACGATGATCCGGAACTGGCTTTCGTCCGTCACAGGAATGAACTCGCTTCCGATCAAGGGCACCAGGGCCAGCGATCCGGCGAAGACCAGGATGACCGAACCGATCAGAATCCTGCGATGGCCCAGCGCCCAGGTCAGCAGTTCCTGGTAGCGGACGTCCAACCGCTCGTACTTGTCCCGGCTCCATTCCATGAACCGGGCCAGCCAGCCCGGCATGGATCGGATCGCCTCGTGTTCCGGCTTCACGAATTTGTAACAGAGCGCCGGGGTCACGGTCCGGGACACGAAGAAGGACGTGAACAGGGCGATCGTGATCGTGAACACCAGCGGGATGAACAGGAGCTTGGCGATGCCCACCAAGAAGAAGATCGGCAGGAATACTACGACGGTCGTCACAGTCGAGGCGAAGATCGGCATCGCCACCTCGCGGGCCGCTTCCAGGACCGCCTCCCACCGCGACTGCCCGGTGTTCAGGTGGCGCTGGATGTTCTCCAGCTCCACAATCGAGTCGTCCACCAACCGTCCGATGCCCAGGGCCAATCCGCCCATCGTCATGATGTTCAGGGTCTGGCCGGTAAAGTAAAGCGTGATGAAGGTGACGAGCACGGAGAGCGGAATGGCCACCGAGATGATCAGCGTGCTGGTGATGTTGCGCAGGAACACCAGGATCACGGCGGCCGCCAGGAGCGACCCCTCCACAGCCTGGGTGATGAGGTTCTTGATGGACTGCCGGATGTACACCGACTGATCGAAGGAGATTCCCAGCCTCACGCCGGGGGGGATCCCGACCATCTTCGGCAGGGCCTTCCTGAGCGCGTCCACCACTTCCACGGTGTTCGCGTTCGGCTGCTTGTTCACGCGTAGGTAGACCGACCGCCGGCCATCCGTCCGCACGATGTTCGTCTGGATGTCCGAGGAGTCGGTCACAGTTCCGAGATCACGCACCCGCACCGGCGTCCTTTCCGGCGTCGTCTTCACGATCACGTCGTTGATCGGCTCGGCGCTCTTGAACTGCGTATTCGTGAACACGTTGTAATCGAGGTTGCCGGCCTTCAGATCGCCGGACGGGAGGATTAGGTTCGACGCCTTGACCGCTTTGACGACATCCAGGATCGAGAGCCCCCGCGCCTGCAGCAGCGCCGGGTCCAGATTGATGTTGATCTGGCGGACCCTGCCGCCTTCGACCGTCGCCGCCGCGACATTGGGCAATTGCTCGACCTGGGGCGCGATCGTGTTGAACGCCAGATCGTAGAGGGCCCGTTCATCCAGATTGCCGCCGGAGACGGTCACGAAGGCGACCGGGATGTTCGAGACGTCGAACTTGACGATGAACGGCTGGAGGATGCCGGGCGGGAGCTGGTTCAGGATCTGGGTGACGCGCTGCATCACCTCCATCTGGCCCACGTTGATGTCCGCCCCCCAGTTGAACCACACCTGGACCGCCCCGATGCCCTGCTTGGAGAACGACTCCACGTGTTCCACGTTCGAGGCGGAGCTGACCGCCTTTTCGATGGGGTAGACGACGCTCTGCTCGATGTCAATGGGCGGCGCGCCCTTGTAGATGACCCCGACGAAGGCGACGGGCACTTGGATCTGGGGAAAGAGGTCCCGCGGCAGGCGGTCCAGGGAGATCGCCCCCAGCACGACCATCGCGAGCGACAGCATCAGGATGCCGATGCGGTTACGGAGCGCGAGGAGAGTCAGCCACATACGCTTGATCTGGGGCTGAGGACCCCCTCTCCCTCACCCTCCCCCTCGAGGGGGGAGGGATGGGTGGGGGTGAACCATTGCGTATTCATCACTGGGCCCGCGGCTGGGAGGCCGGGGAGCCGGCCGCGTTCGTCGGCTTGGCGTCCACCTTGACGCCGTCCGTCACGAGGTCTTTGCCGGAAACAATGACCGGCTCGGTTCCTGTCAACCCTTTGACGATCTCGATCATTCCGTTGCTTCGGATGCCCAGTTCGACCGGCACTTTCCGGGCCTTGCCGTCCTGCATGGTATAGACATACTGGTCAGACTCCAGACGGGTGACCGCATCAATCGGAATCTGCAACGCATTCGCGTGGACACCGACCAGGAGTTCGACCCTGGCGAACATGCCGCCTTTGAGGGCGCGATCCTGATTAGGAATGTCCACTTCCACCTTCATGGTCCGCGTATTCGGGTCCAGAGCCTGGACGACGCGCGTCACTTTGCCCGTGAAGACGCGGCTCGGATACGCGTCCGCGCGGAGCTCGGCCGGTTGACCGATCTTCACGAGCGGCACGTCTTTCTCGACCACATCCACCAGCACGCGCACGGTCGTGATGTCCTGCAAGACCAGGATCCCACGCGACAAGGTTGAGGTGCTGGCGGTCGAGCCTGATACGAAGGCGCCGGCGTCTAGGTTCCGCACGGAGATGGACCCCGCAAAAGGCGCCCGGATGTACGAGTACGTCAGGTTCGTCTCGGCCTGCTGAAGCGCCACCTCCATCTGGTGCACCTGGGCCTGCAGCGAGTCCACTTGCGCGACCGCCACGTCATAGGCCGCCTGCGCGTTGTCCACATCTTGTTGCGAGATATACTGGTCCTTGATGAGCGTCCGCATCCGGTCCAGATTCAGTTTCGCGTTGCGGATGGTCGCCTCCTGGCTCACAACATTCGCGCGCGCGGCCGCCAGGTTGGCTTTGGCGCGATTCACCGCATGCACGTAATCGGTATGATCAACCTCCACCAGCAACTGGCCCGCCTTGACGTAATCTCCCTTGTCCACGTAGATGTTGGAGATGTAGCCGTCAACCCTCGAGAAAATGTTGACCTGCTGGTAGGGCTGGATGTCGGCCGTATACACCAGGCGCACGTCGAGGTCCTTCCGGACTGGAACGATCGTGCCGACGCTGATCACGCGCTCCTTCCGTGGGTCTTTTTTGGCCCCGCTGCTCGCGAGACGAAAAGCCACGAGCGCGACCAGCGCCAGGACAAGGATGCCTACGACGGTCAAGAGAGGATGGCGTTTGAATCGGCTCATAGGCGCTTGACCGCCTTTTTCGCGGCAGAATGCCTCGGACGGAGACCGTCCAGAAACACCTGTACATAGCCGGCGACTGCTTCCTCCGGCGAGCAATGGGGGGGGACTTTGAAGATCTCATGCAGCAACCGGTGATACACAATCATGCCGATGAAGGACTGGGCAGCCAGCAGCGGGTCCACCTGCCGGAACGCCCCTTCCCTGGTGCGCTGGGCAATGTACCCGGCCAGGTACTCGTAAAACACCCGGTGCCGGTTCTGGAAAAACATGTCCGAGAGTTCGTGCCCTTCGAGCGCGCTGAACAGCAATAGGCGGAGCAACGACGGGTCCGTGCCCCGGTGAATGCGGAAGCTGGCGATGAGGGTGAAGACCCGCACGTCATCCCGCTTCTCGGCTGCCTCCTCGACGGTCGCCATAAGATGGGAGAGCTGCACCTTTTCAGCCAGAATCGCGGCGTACAGCGCTCGCTTGGTCGGAAAGTATCGGAACACGAGCGCTTCACTGATCCCGGCGGTCTTCGCGATCTCGCGGGTCGTGGTGCCGTTGAAGCCCTTCTGGGCAAACAGGGAGGCCGCGGCGGCAATAATGCTGGCTTGCCGCTCCCGTCCTGACGGTTTTTGCGTGCCGGACTTCTGGCGTGATCTCATCACGTACTCGTCATGTGAGTGAGTGATTACTTACATACTAGCAGGCGCGCTCCAGCATGTCCAGCAGAAATGATTCCCCAACAGGCGCCGGTCTTGTTGCGGCACGTTCAGGTCCGCGATGGCGCACGCTTGCGCAGCAGGAGATCTGGCGAGCGTTCGCTGGTCTCCTTCACATGGATGCCCATCTTGGGATGGGACGGCTCGAAATCCACCGGAAGCTGGTAGGCGCGCAGGCGCTCGGCCACGATGGGACCGACGGCAGAGACAACGGCCCTCTCCAGCGCCTGCCGGAGGCGATCGGCGCCATCCAATCGCTCGGCCATCTGCATCACGTGCTCCACCTGCACCGCATTGGTGAAGAGGACCACGTCCACCTCGCCCTGCATGAGAGCGCGCACCGCCGCCGTGAGCGGGCCGGTGTCTTCCGGCAGCATCCACTGGTACACAGGCACCCGCGTGACGGTCGCCCCGCGCGCATCAAGCGCGGCCAGCAGTTCTGCGTTCGACACGCCGTACTCCTGCACGGCGACGGTCTTGCCGGTCAGCGGCCGATCCATGGCGTCGAGCGCCTGCACGAGGTCCTTCCAGGTGTTCGGCTCCGGGACGGCGATGGTGGGGGTCAGGCCCAACTCGCGAAGCACGGCGGTCGGCTTGGGTCCGCGCACGACCAGGATCGTCTTGGCAAGAGCGGCCAGAGTCTGCTCGCGCGGCCAGCGCGTGTCCAGGACTTTCAGCATGAAACGGGTCCCCACGCCGGTGAGCAGGATCACCATGGCGAACTCGCCGGCCATGAGCCGCTCACCGAAATCCAGCGCGGCGGTGTTCTGCTCCAGCGGGACCTCGCGCATCGAGGGCGCCACCAGCGGTCGCCCCCCATAGCGCTCGATGAGTTGCGCCATCTGGTCGGCCAACCGGCTCTCAAATGCGGCCACGCGAAGGCCCGCGAATCCGGATCGGTCGCTGTCACCAGCCACAGTTACTCCTTCAGGGTGAGGGGCGATTGACAGGATGCGACGAGTGCGACTACGCTTACGTAACCGTGCGCCCGTAGCTCAGTTGGATAGAGCGTCGGGCTTCGAACCCGCAGGCCGCAGGTTCAAGTCCTGCCGGGCGCACCAACCGTTTCAGAACTGCAGCCCCAATCCCGCTTCCCGTCTTCAGCCATTCTAACAGGTTGTGAGGAGTTGAGAGGATCTTGGCGGAGGTGGAGGGAAAGGATTAGGATGCCTGCTCCAGGACACCGTTGCTGATCACTCGATTGCGTCCTTCGCGTTTGGCTTGATAGAGGGCCTGGTCGGCAAAGTTGATCAGGGCTCCCGGTTCGGCGTCCTGCGTGGGTATCAGGGCAGCCACGCCGGTACTGACGGTCACCCGATCGGTGACCCGGGAGTTAATATGCGGAATATTCAGGGCCTCCACGTTCGCGCGCATTGATTCGGCCACCATGGCGGCGTTCTTCGCGTCCGTCTTCGGCAAGAGCACCACGAATTCCTCGCCGCCGTATCGGGCCACGACATCCCCGGGGCGACACACCGTTCCCTTGATCGCGCGCGCCACCCGTTGCAAACAGTGGTCTCCGGCCTGATGACCGTACGTGTCATTGAAGGCTTTGAAATCATCTATATCCATCATCAGCACCGCCAGCGGTGCGCCCTCCCGTCTTGTGCGTCCCCACTCCTGCGTAAACAGCTCGTCAAAGCGACGGCGATTGGCGAGCGCCGTCAACCAGTCCACACCGGATTGATCTTTCAACTCCTCTTCGAGCTGCTTGAGCGCAGTAATCTCCACCAAGAGGCCGGCGAGTCTCTGTTTCTCCTTACGAACCGTCTCCGTCGTCGCCCCATAAAAAATTGATGTCATGAGCAGCACCGTGAGGCCGATGAGGCGACCTTCGGACAGCAAGCCGGTTTCCAGAGAATCCAAGTAGAGAACCGTTCCATAGGCGGCGCACAGGATGACGGAGAGCCCGATCATCTGCTTCAGAGTGGGCGCGAAGGCGGCGATCAGCATGACCAGAAAATAGGAGATGTAGAGGGCGGACCCGGTGTTGCCCGACAGATAGAGGACGGCGGCCCCAACGGCGGTATCGCCCAGGACCAATGTCACAACGGGCCAGCCGCGCTCCCACATGCGAGCCGGAAGAAAGAACACGCCGAGGAGAAACAGCATGAGCCCGGAGACGGCAAATTCTTTGACCTCGGCGCTGAGGAGCTTGTCTTCGCTGAACAGCAACTGATAGCAGAGAACAATAATGACCAGCGTATGGAGCAGCACAAACTGCTTGCGCTGCCCGGTATCCGAGAAAACTGCACTCAACCGGAGTTCCGCCGACGCAGGATCCACTGTCAAGGCGTGATCAGGCATCGTCCTCGTTGTCGAAAGGCGGGGTAGCTACGGGCGGATTGTAGCCCGACCCGCGCCTGAAAGCAAACGAGATAAACGCCTTCACAGCGATCCAAGCACCATTACGCTGCTGATCACGCGATTGCGCCCATTGCGCTTGGCTTGATAGAGGGCCTGGTCGGCAAAGGTGAGCAGGACGAACGGGTCTGTGTCTAGCGTAGGTGTCACGGCGGCAACCCCCAAACTGATGGTCACGTGATCGATGACCCTGGAGTTAATATGCGGAATATTCAGGGCCTCGACTTTAGCACGCATCGTTTCTGCCACCAAGACGGCGTTCTTCGCATCCGTCTTCGGCAAGACCACCACGAATTCCTCGCCGCCGTATCGGGCCGCAAGATCTCCGTGGCGATTCACCGACGCCCCGATCACGCACGCCACCTGTTGCAAACAATCGTCTCCGGCCTGATGACCGTAAGTGTCATTAAACTCTTTGAAATGATCAATATCAATCATCAGCAGCGCCAGCGGGGCGGCGTCCCGTCGTGCGCGCCCCCACTCCTGCTGGAACACCTCGTCGAACCGACGGCGATTGGGGAGCGCCGTCAACCAGTCCGTCACGGATTGCGCTTTCAGCTCCTCTTCTATCCGCTTGAGCGCAGCAATCTGCTCAAAAAGTCCGGCCTGTTTCTGTCTCTCTTTGCGAACCGTCTCCGTCGTGGCCCCGTAAAAAATCGCCGTCGTGAGAAGCACCGTGAGGCCGAGGAGGCGACCTTCGGACAACGAGCCGCTCTGCTGGGAATCCAGGTAGAGAATCACGCCATAGGTGGCGCACAGGATGAGAGAAAGACCGATCATCTGCCTCAGACTGGGAGCGTAGGCGCCGATCAGCATGACCAGAAAATAGGAGATATATAAGGCGGAACTGGTGTTACCGGAGAGATAGAAAACGGCTGTCGTGATGGCGGTATCCCCCAAGACCAATCCCACAACGGGCCAGCCCCGCTCCCAAATCCGAGCCGGAACAAAGAACACGCCGAGCATAAACAGCATGAGCCCGACCACGGCAAGCGGCTTGTCCTCAGCGCCGAGGAACGAGTCTGGGCTGAACAGTAACTGATAGCAGAGAACAATTACGACGAGGGTCTGGAGCAGCACAAACTGTAGGCGGCTTTTGGGATCTACGGAAGGGGTCTTCGGCTCGGATTCCGCAAACGAAGAATCGAGTGCCAAATCCAGATCAGCCATGATGCTCAGTTCCTCTTTATCCGAGGAATTGAAAAGCTCTGTCGCGCTGTGCTCTGCTTCCTAAGCAGGCGGGATTCTAGCCCGCCCTTGCTTCTAAAGCAACACGCACTAACGTTTTCGCGAGGGCGTAGGTGGCGCGTGCAAAGTGTTTTTTCTTAGCTGAAAGCCTGAGGTATTGAACATCCGGCACTGTTGATCGGGGAACCCGTTGCTCGGCAAATAGCAACGGGTCATTCGACCCGAGCAAGCCTGGTTTGGAGCGGGAAACGGGATTTGAACCCGCGACCCTCGCCTTGGCAAGGCGATGCTCTACCACTGAGCTATTCCCGCCCCGGGCAGTGCCAACTGGGATTATAGAGAGCGCTCTGGAAGAGTGTCAAGGCGTGGTGACCGTGAACCGCCGGCGGATGAGTTGTTCGACCGCTGGAAAGTATCGTTGCGGCAAGTTCTTGAACCGCCGGCGACACTCCAGCACGGCGACCTCGGCGTTGGGAAACTCCCGGGCCGTTTCCATGAGGTTGTCGTAGTATTCGCGGACCTTTGCTTCGACCCTCGGATCCTTGGCGCCCGCCAGATCGGCCGCGGCGTCTGCAATGAGTCCGTCGCGAGCGACAATCGTCTGGAAGCACAGCCCCTTGAAGCGCGAGGCTACGGTGCCCCGGCTGATCCCAAGGCGCTTGGCGACCAGGTCAATCTCGAAGCGTGATTCCCGCATGAAATCCAGGAACGCGCCGTCGCCTGAAATGTCCCGCCCGGACGCACTCGCGGTATTCGCGGCACCGGCAAGGATCACCCGCCCAACGGCCTCGGATGGGGTGCCCAGACCGAGGTCTGCCTCGGAGATGACCGTGTCGTCAGCGAACACCACCGCGCGCTCGACGGCATTGCGCAGATCGCGCACATTGCCCCGCCACTCCTGCCGGCGGAGCGTCTGCATGGCTCGCTCCGAGAATCCCAAGATCGGCTTGCCCGCCCGGTCGGCGAACTCCCGGAGGAAGTGCCGGGCCAATCGCTGCACGTCGTCAGGCCGGTCGCGGAGCGGCGGCAAGACGACCTGGACGACATTCAGGCGGTAATACAGGTCTTCGCGAAACCGTTTCGCGCGAACCTCCTCTTCCAGGTTTCGGTTGGTCGCGGCGATGATCCGAACGTCAACGTGCCGCGGATCGGCGCCTCCCACGCGATCCACTTCCCCTGATTGGAGAACCCGCAGCAGCTTTGCTTGGAGGTCGGGCGACAGTTCGCCGATTTCGTCCAGAAACAACGTGCCGCGGTCGGCCTGTTCGAAGCGTCCCTTTTTGTCCGCATGGGCGCCCGTGAAGGCCCCCTTCACATGACCGAAGAGCTCGCTTTCAGCCAGGGTTTCGGTGATCGCCGCCATGTTCACCGCCACGAACGGGCCGTGCCCCCGCGGGCTGAGCGCGTGCAGGGCCCGAGCCACAAGTTCCTTCCCCGTTCCGGTCTCCCCCGTCAGGAGCACCGCACTGGAGGCCGGGGCGACTTTCTTGACCATCTGAAAGACCTCGATCATCCGGCGATCTCCGATGACGATGCCGTACGCCTCCGCTTCGGCCCGCACCGCTTCCTCATCCGTACTGAGAATGACCGTGGACGCAGGCGTCATGGGGCGCATGTCCTGGAGCCGCTGTTCCAACTCTTCTACCTGCGCGACGAGACGGTCCCGTTCAACGTGAGCCTTCTGCAAGGCTCCGTCCAGATCCCTGGTCTTGGCCTCCACTTCGTGAACCTTTTCGGCCGTCTCCCGCGCCGCTTCGCGCAACCGGCGCGCCTCGTCAATTGCCACATCGAATTCCCGGTCATGGGACTCCAACCGCGCGCGGCTGGCGGTCAGCGCGGACTCCGTGTCGCGAATCTGCCGCTCCAGGCGCGCGAGCCGTGCACGGACACGGGCCTGTCCCTGAACCGGCACTACAACGACGGACAGGAGGAAGGCGGTCATCGGGGCCACGATGGGCAGGACCCGGCCGAACAACTGAAAGGCGACGATCGCCAGTCCCAGGTACACAACGTTGCCGGCCGCCACCCCGGCGAGGGGGAGCTTCCAGAATCGTCCGGACACGACCAGCGCGCCGGCCACCCCCATCAGGACCACCCACAGGGATACTTCGGCCGTGGACGGGGAATACAGCCACCGGGCCGTCAGGATCGTATTGAGCGCGTTGGCGTGAACGGTGCCTCCCGGAACGGCGAGCTCCAACGGGACCGTCTTGAGATCAAAGCCGGTCGCCGTGGTCAGGATCAGGACCGTGGCCCCTTTGAAACGCGCCTCGATCTTGCGCCGGCCCTCCGGCGTCGCGGCCAAGCCCAGAACCTCCGAAAACCCGTAATGCGGCAAAAACGTCTCGGTCCACTTGCCCGCATAATTGACCAACATCTGTCCTCGCTCATCAATCGGAATCCGGATCTGTTTGCGCGGATCAGCCTCAACCCCGCTCAGTTGAACGTACCGGCCCGGCACGATCGCGACGTTCTGCGGCTTCACGCCCAGGACATCCATGGCGACCCGGAGAGAAAAGGCCGGCAGCAGCCGGTCCTTCACACGCACGACCAGCGGGACGCGCCGGATCACGCCGTCCGGATCCCTGTTGGATGCGATATGGCCCACCCCCACCGCGGCGGCGGTCAAGTCGGCCGACGACATAAAGAGTTTCCCCGTCACCAGCAGATCTCCGGAATTCCCATCGGCCAACCAGGGCAAGCCGCTTGATCCGAGAACGCCCGAGAGCAACGATTGCATCTGGGCCAGCTCAGCCTCGGAGACTCCCTCAGACCCTGGCGCAAAGAGCTCCACGCCGATCGGGAGGTACACGTTCTTAGCTTGGGCGATGACCTTCATGAAACGCAGGTCGCTGACGGACGATGGGACACTGAACACCACGTCATAGGCGATGGCCTTAGCCCCGACGGAGCTGAGGATTTCCACCATCAAGGCGTGGACGGCCCGGTCCCATGGCCAGCGGCCCAGCGCGGCCACGCTGGTGTCATCGGAGTCGATGAGAATGAGGCGAGAATCGGTGGGGATGGGGTTACGGAGGGCAAAGCGAAGGTCGAGGGTCTTATCCTCCCACACCTGGAAGACCCAGGGCCAAAGTCCCGACACCGCCGCCACAAGCAGACCGCAGGCTGCCCCGAGGGAGAGAAGACGTGTCAGGTCGGGACGTTCGGCGGCGCTCATTTGGTCTGCATCTCATACACACCGTCCCAGTCTACGGGTGGCGGGTTCTTGAGGAACTCCTCGGAGCGCTCGAGGTACAGCACAGACGGCCCGTCTGTCTTATCAAGCGAAAGCGCATAGGTAAAGGCCCCGACGGCGCCGGACCAATCCCGTTTCTTGTAGGCCGCCAGGCCTTCATTATATGCAGCGACGACCCGGCGCTTGAGTTCCGACAGCTCGCCTTTCCTGGCCATGACCTCGTAGACACGCACGCCTTGCTTCTTGCCCTTGACCCGCAAGAGGTCCAACTCGCGCCACTCCACGGCGTCCTTGGCCATCGAATGCGTCCGTTCCGTCATCATGATCTCGGTATGAAACGGCTTGTTGCCCCCTTCGACCCGGGAAGCCAGATTCACCGCATCACCCATCACCGTGTACTCCATGCGGGCCTCGGACCCCATGTTGCCGACCAGCACGACGCCCGTGTTGAGGCCGACCCGCATCGCCAGTTCCGGCCTGCCTTCCTGCTTCCACTTCTCGCGGAGAGGTTGCATGGCCGCCTGCATATCGAGCGCCGTGTTCACCGCCCGGATCGCGTGGTCCTCCTGCGGCACAGGGTCTCCGAAGAACCACAACATGCCGTCGCCGATGAACTTGTCCAGCGTGCCCTGGTAGGCGAACCCGATGCGGGTCAATTCGTTGAAATATTCCTGGAGGACCTTCTGCACGACTTCCGGCTCGATGCCTTCGCAGAGGCTGGTGAACGAGACCACGTCCGTGAACAGGATCGTGAGTTCCTTGCGCTGCCCGCCCATGAGGCGGTCCATGTGGTCGCTCAAAATCATATCCACGACGGCCGGAGCGAAGTACGGTGCCAGCGCGGCTCTCGTCTTGCGTTTCTCTCGTTCGCCGGCCGCATACCGATAGGTCAACATGCCGGCGCTGGAGAGCACCCCCGCCAGCACGACGGGGGCGATCGGGAGAATCCGGCCGAACTCGCTGAAGCTCATCCAGGCCCCTTCCACATACCCTAAAATCGCTCCGATCGCCACGAGCAAGTAGAGGTACGGCCTGAGCCAGAGCGACAGGAGGGCGACCCCGATCCCCACCCCAAGCACGAGCAGAATCACGGTGGTCGGTCCAGACTCCACCAGAAACTGCTGGGTCAGGATGGTGTTGATCATATTCATGTGAACACCGTTGAGGGGGTAGGACGGCTCCAGGGGGACGGTACCCGTGTCGCTCGAGCCGGTCGTAGACACCGCAAACAGCGCCACGGCGCCTTTGAACCCTCGTTCAAGTTCCGGTCGCTTCTCGGGGTCCTTCGCTTCCTCCAGCAGTTCCACGGCGGAGATATGGGTGAACGCCTCGTCCCACCTGGCGGCAAAATTCACCGTGAGTCGGCCATGCTCATCTACCGGAATCCGAATATCGCGTCTCGCGGTTTCCCCGGCAACGAGGGCGTCGCGGATGATCACAGCGCCGGGTTGGAGACCGACCTTCGATAAGTCGCTCCCGAGCAGATCGAGCGCCACGCGAAACGAGAGGGCGGGAAACAGCCGATCCTTCACCCGCACGAGCAATGGATTCCGTCGCACGCCTCCGTCGGAGTCCTTGGTCGCCGAGGCGTGGCCGATACCGCGGACCACCTGTCCGAAGACCTCCATCGGCAGCAATCGGGTTTTTCCATAATAGAGGCTGAGGGGGAGGGGTGCCGGCTCAGGCACCGTGAAGCGATGCAGGAGATCGTCCGGGTACAGCATCTCGCGCCTGGAGCCCTCTTCCTCTTCCGACTCGGCCTCGGGGGCCAGGGTAAGCGAGAGCGCGCTCGCGAGATACACGTTACCCATGGAGGACAGCGCCTTGGCGAAGGCTCGGTCGTTTTCGTTCTTTGGGTCCACCTTCGGATTGGTGGGGAAGGGGAAGAAGACGTCAAAGACGACGGCCCGAACGCCGAGATCGCGCAGGGTCTCGACCACCCGTGCATTGAGCGCCCTGGGCCACGGCCACCGGCCCAGGGCGCTTACGCTGGTGTCATCAACATTGACGTGGACGAGACGGGGATCCTGGCGGATCGGACCGCGGAGCTGGTGCATCCGGTCGCTGATCCGAAGATCCAGTTCCTTGAGGTAGGTGGGAAGGGCTACATACGCCAGCCCGATGACGCACGCCGCTGCAACACCGGCGACCAACGGCGGACCATACCGCGCGATGTCGGGTCGCGTTACCCGACCTCCCATACACCGCCTTTTTCTGCGTGGATCGCCTCCCGGACACAGTCACGGCAAGCGTCCCGATGACCGCTACGGGTTCTTGTCGCCACCACTCTGAGACCGGCCCATCGTTCCCATCGTTTCGACGGGACGCTCACCCTTCTTACGACCCGGCACACCGATGATGTCAATCGGCTGCTCCGGCTTCTCGGGCGACTTACTCAGACTGCGGGTGCCGACCTTGGGTTTGGGGAGATCTATCTCCTTCCGCTCCTGGGCGAACCGCTGGTCGTCCTTGTTGGAAGTAGTAATGGCCACCGCCGCTTCGGCCCAGGCCGCAGATTTGCTCCTGCCTTTCATGCTGTTTTGGACTTTCGACAGATAGACCGTGGCCTCGCTGACCTGGCCTGTTGGGGTCAGCTCCGCATCGAACGGCACCGTGCTGGCCAAGGCCTTGATGGTCTCCGCACCGAACGGCCCGGAAATCTTGAACTCCGCCGCGCCTCCGTCATCCCCGAACGAGTAGGTCTGTCCGCCCTTGATAGTGGCTTCACGGACGAAAACGTTCGGCACGAGATGAACCACTTTGCCTTCGGCCGTATAGTAGTCCAGCTTCAGGTACGCGTCCTTTTCGGACTCCACGTATATGATCAGCCGGTCGCCCTCCGCGTACGGCTCGTCCTTCTTGTTCGTCCAGACCTTCAGGTTAAAGCTGGAGGGGGACTGGGCAACGACCGGAGATTGGGCCGTCTTCGCCACGTCCTTCGAAGCCAGTTGCTGGGCGATCAACTCGGCCACTTCACGGGAATTCGGCGTCGCGGTGATCCACACGCAAATCTGCTTCGCCTTCACTTCTTGCTTGGTGATCTTCAGATCGCCTAGCCCGACACGGCTGACCGCCGCCACGATGGTATCCTCCATCCCGCTACTGGCAATGCGTTCGGCATTGTCGGTGTAGGCCTTCATCTTCTGCAGGGCCGCTTCGCGGGCCAGGTTGAGCGCCTTCTTTTGGGCCGCCATGAGGGCCTCGTCGTCGGTTTGTTGGTAGCAGGCCGAGCCTTGCACAACGTCTGGATTGGCATCCGCGGTAGGCTTACCCTTCGTCTGAGCCAACGCCTGATCGGCCAGGGAACCTGCCAGTATCATCATCGCCATCAGGATCCGTGTGAACCGTGCGTATTTCATTGGGAACCTCCCCTTTCTCCCTCTCATTACTTTTGATTTTTTCCATTGTCGCTTTAGGCCAGGGTTTTGTCAATTACGGCGTGCAAGGTCAGTACCACTGCCGGCTCCGCGACGATGTCCGCATCCCATCAGGACGAGCGCTGGATAAGGTATGCCAAATCAGTCGGTTGCAAGCTCTTCAGGCGCCGAGCGCTGGATCGTCGCCCCTCGGGCTCCTTCCCACCATGCATGGGAACCCATGCGGCCACGCCATTCGGATTACCTGCCGGGCTCAGCGTAGTGAGCCGCCCGCATTGACCCGGAATGCAAATTACGCTAGGGTTCGCGCACGCTTTTCATTTCGCCACGAGGTGCCTCATGACGTCATCCGTTGATCTCTGGAAACGGTTCAAGACCTACCTGAATGTAAACGAGTCCGTCGGCGTGACTGTGGACATCAGCCGCATAAACTTCCAGGACTCGTTTTTTGCCGAGATGGAGGCGCCCATCAAAAAAGCCTTTGCCCAGATGACGGCGCTGGAAGCGGGGGCCATCGCCAACCCGGATGAGCATCGCATGGTAGGACACTACTGGCTCCGCGATTCCAGTCTTGCCCCCGATCCGACGATCCGCCAAGCCATTGACGAGACCATCGCCGCCGTGAAGAAATTCGCGGCGGACGTGCACGCCGGGACGATCCTCACCGAGAAGGGCGCGCGGTTCAAAAATCTCATTGTCGTGGGCATCGGGGGCTCAGCGCTGGGGCCGCAGTTCGTCGCCCACGCCCTCACCTCACCGCGTGATGCCATGAAGGTCTGGTTCATCGACAACACCGACCCGGACGGCATGGACAAAGTGCTGGCCCAAATCGGCGGCGGTCATATCGGGGACGGCTTGAGTGAAACGCTCACGGTCGTGATCTCGAAGTCGGGCGGCACGAAGGAGACGCGCAACGGTCAACTCGAAATCAAAGCGGCATATACGCGCGCCGGGCTCACCTTCGTGCGCCACGCGGTCGCGGTGACCGGCGCGGCCAGCGAGCTTGACGCAACGGCCAGCGACTGGCTGGCCCGCTTTCCGATGTGGGACTGGGTCGGCGGTCGCACGTCGGAGTTCTCGGCCGTCGGTCTGCTGCCGGCGGCGCTCCAGGGCTTCGACATTGACGGGATGTTGAAGGGGGCTCGCGAAATGGACCGCGTCACGCGAGAGGGGGACCCGCGCCGTAACCCGGCCGCCCTCCTGGCGTTGATGTGGTACCACGCGGGAAAAGGCAGGGGCCAAAAGGACATGGTGGTCCTTCCGTACAAGGATCGCTTCGAGTTGTTCAGCCGCTATCTTCAGCAACTCGTGATGGAATCGCTCGGAAAGGAGAAGGACCTCAACGGTGCCGTCGTCCACCAGGGCATCGCCGTTTACGGCAACAAGGGTTCGACCGACCAACACGCTTACGTCCAGCAACTCCGCGAGGGCGTGAACAATTTCTTCGTCGTGTTCATCGAAGTGCTTAAAGACCGGGCGGGTCGGTCCATTGAGGTCGAACCCGGCGTCACCAGCGGCGACTACCTCAATGGCTTTCTCCAGGGCACCCGGCGCGCATTGCACGAGAACGGCCGGGAGTCCCTGACGATCACTTTACAGGAGGGCGGGCCCGAGACAGTCGGAAAGCTGATCGCCCTCTTCGAGCGTGCCGTGGGGTTTTATGCCGCGCTGGTCAATATCAACGCCTACCACCAGCCCGGCGTGGAGGCCGGGAAAAAGGCGGCGGCGGCCGTGATCGCCCTTCAGCACAAAATCCAGCATTATCTTGCCACGCATAAGGGACAGACCTTCACGGCCGAGCATATCGCAGACGCGATCGGCGCTCTCACCGAGGTAGAAACGGTTTTCAAGACCCTCCAGCATCTGGCCGCCAATGAGGACCACGCGGTGAAGCGGACCCCTGGGAAAACTATCTTTGACGCGACGTACGGGATGTAATGCGAACCGGCTGCCGATGCCCCTTAGGGATTGGCAGGAAAGATGGGAACGATCGGGGTCGAACCGTCGGTAGGTGGCGGACCGGCCTTACCAAGCGAAACCGAGAAGCCCGCAGCGTGAGTATGGCCGCCGCCGCCGTACTTCACGGCGATCTTCGCCACGTCGGCGCCGCCCTCTTCCGAACGCAAGCTGAAGTTGCGCCTCCCGTTGCGATCATGCCAGATCAAGCAGAACGGCCGACCGGGTGAGAGCTGCTCGCCGATCTGGCTGGTCAAAATCGCGCTCTGCACGCACGGCACCGTTTCTCGCTCGAATCGGACCCACACCGCTTGACGGATTATCTTCTGCACCAACGCGTGTTCGAACCGGAGGATGGCCTGCCCTTCCTGCTCGAGCGTGTCCTTTTTCAGGGAATCCCAGATGCTGAAATCATAGGGATAGGCATTCAACCCCGCGTTGATCTCGCGGCTGCCGGGGAGCTTCCACGCCCAGAGATCCTTGTCCTGCACGTATTGCAGGAGCCAGGGCGGCGGCGTGCCGTGAGCCCACTCCCAGGCAAGGACTGCGCCGCTTTTTTCGAGATCGAAATGGACATAAGGTAGCCCGCCGAGAGCCTCTTGGGCCGTGATATGGTGATCCAATACCTGGATAGCCGCCGCTTCCTTCGCCATTCCGTCCAAGATCGGTCGGGGATAACTGAAGTCCACGATCACCACCTTCCGTCCGGCGCAACTGACGGGCGGGGGATGTCCGTGGTCGGCAGGGATAAATTCAGCCGCCGGGAACCGCTTCCAGATGGCCCAGGCGGCGCCGAATCCGTCGGTACACTCGGCGTGGTAGAGGACCAGGTCGGGAACCATGGTACCGTAGCATACCATGTCGGTATCGGAGAGAGAAAGCGACGGGAATTTACAGCGCCTCCGATGGTATGATACAAGGGTGACGGTGGATATCATGACGCGAGCGAGTGCGCTGCTCGTTGCCCTGGTCTTCGGTATGTGCGCGACCGGAGCCGCGCAGGCCCGACCGCACAAGCCGCTTCCGCCGGAACCACCGCAGGAGCTGGCGATGGAGGAGATTTACGACAACGAGGCGGCGCTGATCATTTTCACTTACTCACTCAAACGAGACGGCGTGGTGGACTACGTCACCGGACGGAAAGTGGTCACCTGGCGCGTCAATGACTACGGCCACGGAGTGTACGATATCGAACGTTTCCCCGTATTTTATTGGTACGACCACACACTTTGGCGGGACATGGACGCCGACGGCGTCAACGGGAACGAAACCGTTCACATGGAGAATGTCAGTTTCGACCGGCTTCGGTATAAGTAGGCCCGAAGACGGTGGCCCAGCGCGACCGGGACTGGCCCGGCTTCACCCAATGGTTTTTCTGCCCTGAGTGTAACGGTTTGTGGACCCCTTGCGAGAGCGGCGTCGCCGCCATCAAACGGTCGCAGCTTCTCATGCCCCCCATCGCCTCGCCGGCCGCCCCTCCGCAACGATGCCCTGTCTGCACCGGAACGCTGAACGGCAGCACGCACGAGTTGTAGCGCCACGGCATGCCGCGGCGCTACTGCGTTAGGGGAAGCCGGAGCGGAGGAACGCTCCGGTGTGGTACACTGCATTCATGAAAATCCAGACGGCGTTGTCACGAGCGGAGCAGACCTCGAAGGCTGTGGAATCCGTGTGCCGCGAGGTCTCCGCCGGACTGGCCGGCTCCTCGGTGGACCTGGCCTTCGTCTTCTTTTCTGCCAACCATACTGAATCCGCCGAATTTCTGGTGTCAATGGTGCACGAACAGTTGCACCCGAAGGTTCTCCTCGGCTGCTCGGCCGAGAGCGTGATTGGAGGAGAGCAGGAAGTCGAGGGTCAGCCGGCCCTATGTCTCTGGGCTGCACACCTTCCGGGAACCACGTTGACACCGTTCCACCTTGAATTCCGGCAGGACGGAGACGGCTTTGCGGTCACCGGCTGGCCCAAGACGATGCCCAGGCTGGAGACCAACCCGTCGTTTCTCATCATCGGGGATCCCTTCACCACCCCAACCGACGCCCTGCTGGAAGAACTGAGTGCCCGGTGCCCGGGCGCTCCTGCGATCGGGGGCATGGCCAGTGGGGGCCACGAGCCCGGCTCGAATCGGCTGGTGTTCAACGACAAGTCGGTTGATGATGGCGTCGTCGGCGTCGGGGTCGCCGGCGCCGTCCGAATCCGAACGGTGGTCTCGCAGGGTTGCCGGCCGATCGGCGACCGTTTCATGATCACGCATGCCGAGCAGAACATCATCCATGAACTCAGCGGCAAGCCGGCCCTGGATCGCCTGCGGGAGGTCTTCGGACTCCTCTCTCCCGCCGAGCAGCAGCAGGCCGAACGAGCGCTTCACCTGGGCCTCGTCATCGACGAGCACAAGGATCAATTCGAACGGGGCGACTTCCTGATCCGAAACCTCGTGGGCGCCGACCAACGGACCGGGAGTGTTGCGGTGACTGATCTCGTGAAGGGGGGACAGACCGTCCAGTTCCAGCTCCGCGATTCTGCCTCGGCCAGTGAAGACCTGCACGCCCTGATGACCGCCGAGCGCGCCGTGCAGAGCGCGCGTCCCCCCGTCGGAGCATTGATTTTTAGCTGCAACGGGCGAGGCCAGCGGTTCTTCCGTACCCCTCATCACGACGTCACGGTCGTCCGCGCGCGGATGGGCGCCATCCCGGTGGGAGGCTTCTTCGCCATGGGCGAAATCGGTCCGGTCGGCGGGGACAACTTCCTCCACAGTTACACTGCAAGCGTCGCTCTCTTCTGCCAAGACGACTGAGACCCAGTCCACTTGACCAGCACGGAAGTCCCGCCGTAGCATGGGATGTAATGGATACTGATCCTATTTGATCGAAAGGGGCGGTACAAGCAAGCATAAACGGAGCTTACTTGTGGTTTGAGTATCCGGACGCATCCGATCGAAGCAGCCGGCACGAGCAAGCTCGGTTGGGAGGGCACGCCATGAAACTCCGTTGGATTTCATATTGCGGTATCCTCGCCGTCGCCGTAGCCGGTTTGTGGGCCGGAACGGTGTCGGCCTCGCACGTCCGGCAACTCAGCGCGCAGGAAGTCAAGAACGCGATCGACAAGGCGCCGAGCCTGCGCGAGAAGGGATTCATCCTGGTGGATGTGCGGTCCGTCGAAGAACACGACACGGGCGCCATTCCCGGCACTGACCTGAACATTGATTTTAGGGAGATGGCTCAGCGTCATCGCGAGATCGGCGCCGGACTCGACGATCACATCGTCGTGTACTGCCAGTCCGGGAAGCGGAGCAATATCGCCGCCGACACCTTGACCGAACTCGGTTACAAGAACGTCTATAACATACGCGGCAGCATGAATGCCTGGCTGCAGGCCGGATTCCCGCTGGCCGGCGGGCGCCGTTGATTTTCCTGCCCCTGCTCCTCCTGGCGCTTCTCTGGGCCCCCGGCGCGGCGGAGGCTCAGACCGCAACACCTCCACAGGCTCCGCAGGAAGAGCCCCGCATCCGCGTGCGAGCCCTCGGCGTCGCTCTCGGCGACTTCCCGACCGGCAAGCTCAACGCCATCACTGACGTGGCCGGCGTTCGGGTCGGCCACGTCACCCTGATCCAGGGTGAGGGCAAACTGGTCCCCGGCCGAGGCCCGGTCCGCACCGGAGTGACCGTCGTCATCCCTCGCGACGACGTCTGGCACAAGAAGGTTCCGGCAGGAGCCTTCGTGCTGAACGGCACCGGCGAGATGACGGGCCTCGCCTGGATCGAGGAGTCCGGGTTCCTCGAATATCCCATCGCTTTGACCAACACCCTCAACCTCCCGCGGGTGGCGAACGGCGTCATGACCTGGCTGATCGCCCGCAACCCCGAGATCGGCATCCGGGACGACACGCTCACACCGGTGGCTGCCGAATGCGACGACAGCCGACTCAACGACATCCAAGGCCGGCACGTCTCGGAGGCCGACGTCGTGAAGGCCTTAGACACAGCGAGCGGCGGCCCCGTACCCGAAGGGACGGTAGGAGCCGGCACGGGGATGATCGCGTACGGCTTTAAAGGCGGAATCGGAACGTCCTCCAGGGTCATCCCATCGGCGGAGGGCTATACCGTAGGGGTGCTGGTCAACGCCAACTCCGGGCGACGCGGCGAGTTGACGATGGGGGGCGTGCCGGTCGGCAAACTCTACGGCGACTCGGACGCAGCCGCGCAGGGGGCCGAAGGCTCCATCATCATCGTCATCGCGACCAATGCGCCGCTCGACGCTCGTCAACTGAAGCGCCTCGCCAAGCGGGCGGCTCTCGGTCTGGCCCGAACCGGTTCGACGGTGCGGCATGGAAGCGGCGACTTCATCCTGGCCTTCTCGACCGGCAACGTCATCCCGCACTATCCCAAAGAGCGGACTTACCCGATCACCGCCTTTGCGGATACCCACCTGAACACGCTTTTTGCGGCAACCGTCGAGGCCACCCAAGAAGCCATTCTAAACGCGCTCACGATGGCGACGACGGTCGTCGGCCGCGACGGCAACAGGGCCGAGGCCATCAACCTGCGTCGCGTCCGGGAAATCCTGAAAAGCTACGGCCGATAGGAAGGATTTTACGGAGTGATGACGGCCAAGAGGTCGCGCAGCGTGGCGCTTCCCGTTTCCGGCACCCGGCCTTCCGACACGATCGGGTCGTCAAACGGCACGAACCGCGCGAGCTTCACGAACGACCGGCGGTCGAGCAGCGCCATCAACTCGTTCTTGCGCTCCCATGTGAGCTCCATGGTATAACCCTCACCGCGCCTCCATTCCCAGGGGGATCCACCGAGGCACAGACAAATCCCCTTCTCAGCGACCTTCTCGTAGCGATTCATGAGGTTGTGCTTGTAGCGGGTTAAGTGGCCGCCTTCCAGGATCAGAGCGAACACGTAATGGTGGCCCCACCAGAAGAGCGACCGAAAGGTGAATTTCACCTCGCCGTCGAAATGCTTGGGAAAGTCGAGGTACTGATACGGGAAGTCTTCCAGGTGCTCCCCCTTCACGAACTGATGCAGCGCGTGATCGAATCCCTCCGGGGCCAGGAGATCCGCCCCGGCGAGGTCGTCCTTCAACCCGGCATACGTTGCTTCCAACTGCGCCTTCACCTTCTTCATGATCCGCGCCTTCGCGCGAAAGAATTGCTCGTCGCCGAGCAGGCGCAGCTCGTCCGGCGTGAAGAGAACAGACGCGACGGGCTTTTCCCGATCCATGTGATGAGAGAAATTAGTCGCCGTTGCCGTTGCGGGGAATCGGCTTTTGGTCGCGGATGATCACATCTTTGCGCTGATAGATGGCTTTGCCTCTCAACTTCATAGCCACATCCTTCACGCCGAAAGTATGTGTTCTCCCGCCTCCCTTCTTGCCAGCACGACTCTTCTCGTATTTCCAGTCTGATTTCTGCAGGAAGACCACATCTACGCGCCAGATGATGACCGGCTTGCCGCGTTCGAGTGATTCCGTTGAATCGACCAGATACCGCCAGATGATGTACCAGCCGGGATGATCGTAGTGTGACTGAATCGCCCAGGGACGCTTGCTTCCCTTGCTTTCGAGTGATTCTTTGGGAGACGGCTTCTGGCCGGAGCCGCGTCTGCGAAGATCAGGGAACCGCTGCTGTGCTGTATCTATGTTGCGGTGTTTCTCATAATTGCTGACCGAATCGAGAGCTTTCGTGCCGAAGATGCCGACGATGGCGCTGAAGACATTCGCCTGCTCATAGTAGATTTCGACCAGTTCAGCCAGTTCTTGTTCGATGTAGTCAATTGCACGGCGGATTGCAGTTACGTCGAGACCGAGCGGAAGGGATACTGAAGGATTGAAATCATCCTTTCGTGCCATTCCCATTGCCCTCTGTCGGTGCGAACTTGGCAAGCGCAGGAATGGCCTTAGCTGCAAGCTGATAGTACTCGGCGTTGGTTTCCAAGCCGATGCTTTGCAAACCACAAGCGGAAGCGGCAGCGACGGTCGAGCCGGAGCCCATGAACGGATCGAGAATGACACCGCGTTCGAACGGCAGGGCCGCGCGGACGATCTGACGAAGAAAGTGCTGGGGCTTGAGTGAAGGATGTGGTGCAACCTCGCGCTCGAAACCTCGCGCTGGCGATGAGTAAATCAGATCTTTGAAAGGCTCGTCCGGAGAGATTCGCCGGAGACCTCCCGTTTTCCATTTCCGCAAGTTGTCCTGCACACGCCCCTCGCACGGCTTGCGGAAGAGACCCCATGGTTCCCAGCACGACTTCGGCATGACTGAAATTTCAGGAAAATCTTCATGGGCGTTCTTGGGGCGGTCGCCTCCTCGTAGCGTGTAAACAACGCGGATGATTTCGCCTCGTTTTTCAAAACCGGCGGTGATGAATGGTTCATAGACAAGATGTGAGACCAGTGGATTGGTCGCGATAAACACGTGCGCTCCTGGCACAAGAACAGGCATGAGGCGTTCAGCAAGCCGCTTAAAAAACTCTCTCAATCTGGCCCGATCTTTGTCGTCCAGCACAGTGAAGCGGGGCAGCGGTCTGCGTTGGCAGCCGTCAAAAGACGGTGGGATACGCCAAACGCCTCCTCGCCCATTTCGCATTTTCTCCAACTCACGCGGACTGTACTCTATCAGTCCGTAAGGCGGGTCAGTTACGACTGCGTGGATGGACTTGGGCTTGGCATGTTTAAGCCACTTGAATGCGTCAACGTGGAAAACTTTGTAAGGCGCTGGCTTTGCGGTAGCTAGAGATGAAGGCTGCGAGGTAGTATATTTTCTGCTTACATTCTTCGCAGTTCTTTGAAGTACTCGCATGTCCCAGAAGGTCAGTGTGATGCTATCGGCTTGAAGACGAGGATTGCGTCGCATACTAACACTTCTCCCTTGGTGGTTCAATACAACATAAGACACGGACTTGTGGGAAAAAGTTAAATCGTAGGCATGCCGCTGCTCTTGACGCCTTCAGCACGGCCCCCTATGATGCACGGCATGCACAAGATGCTGCCGTCATGACCACGCCCGCACGCCGCGTGCTGGCCCTGGCGCCCATGCCGCCGGAAAAGTCCGCTTACGCGCTGGCCCGATACAGCCGCTCGGTGGACTCCATCGAGGACAGCCTGCGCTGGGTCCACGGCCACTCATCCGAGAAGTTCTGGGAGCAGTTTTACTTCGATTACGGGCACGCTTCGATCGCCGACCTCGGCCACGTCATCATCTGCTTCGAAGGCATCTCCGAATTGGCCGCCATCCATATCCAAGATGAGTCCTTGTGGGATGGCCAAGCCAAGTCGTCCCGCTACCAGGACTTCGGCCCGGGCGGCGTCTTCGTGCCTGAGGCAATACTCGGCACGCCGGTCGAGGCCACGTATCGGGGCATCGCCGCACGCCTTCACCAGGCTTATGAGACGCTGCATACGCCCATCAAGGATTACTTGACCCGGACGACGCCGAAGCCCGACGAGATGAAGCCCGCAGCCTATGATCGGACGATGAACGCCCGCGCGTTGGACGTCACGCGCTATGTGCTGACGCTTGCGTCACACACCAACGTAGGCCAAGTGGTCAGCATCCGGACGCTGGAGAAGCAGATCAGCCGTCTGCTCTCGTTGCCGGTCGCCGAGCTCCGGGCGATCGGCGAGGACTTGAAGACGGCCTGCGCCGCCCCACCGGTGAATGTCTGGGGGGAGCTCGATGGGGCACCCGCGGGTCACAACGAGCCCCTCGCCCCGACACTGGCCCGCTATGCGCGCCCGAGCGAATATCTCATCACAACCTATCAAGAACTGAAACAGGCCGCCGGCGAGCGCTTGCGCCTCGGAGAGGTTCAGGCGAGCGCGCCGGTGGAATTGATCGAGCCCCATCATCTCTTGGAGGAACTGTCGGCGACGTTACTCTATCGGGTGACGGCCTACCCCTACCGGCAAATCTTGTCTGCCGTGCGGAGCTGGACGGAAAAGGAACATGAGGAACTGATCGAGGTCGGGCTCAGGCGACGCGGCCCCCACGACGAACTCCTCAAAGAGTTTCACTGCGGGTATACGTTCATCTTCGATATCCTGATGGACCTCGGTGGCTGGCGGGATCTCCACCGGCACCGCCGCTGTCAGCAGATCCGGCAGGACTTCACGACGATCCACGGCTACGAGACACCTACAGCCCTGACGGCCGCGGGGGTCGCGGAGCAATACCGGCAGACGATGGACGACGTCAGAGGGCAGGTGGAAAGTTTCGCCGTCTCTCACCCGGAAGCCGCGGCCTATCTCACACCCTTCGGCTTCCGCACCCGCTGCCTGTTCAAGATGGACTACGCGGAGGCGGAGTACATTGCCCGGCTCCGTTCGGGAGTGAAAGGCCATTTCTCCTATCGCACGGTCGCCTGGCTTATCCGGCAGGCTCTACAGGCACGTCACCCGTTCCTGGGCGACCGGATCGAGGCCACGCCCCCCGGCATCGAGGACTCGCTCACCCGCTAGCAATCGTCTTCAGGCCGATTGCAATGCCCCCACGACTTCCCTACAATACGCCTGCTTCACGCCTACTTCGCGCCCGTAGCTCAATGGATAGAGCATCAGACTACGGATCTGAGGGTTGGGGGTTCGACTCCCTCCGGGCGCGCCACAGCCGCCTACAACCTCTTTCACAATAGAGATGGCAACCGAGTTAGGGTTGCCCGACTGGACGCCAATCCTTTTCGTCATAGGGCGGGGTGAAGATCACGTAGGCTTCACTGGCTTCGGAATGGATGTTTTCGGCCCAGTGAGGCGTCCCGCGCGGAATCTCGATTACATCCCCCGGCCCCACGATCACGCTCCGGTCTCCGAAATGCACCCGGAACTTCCCGGTTAGAACAAAAATGGTCCCGTCGTGACCATCATGCACGTGCGGCTCCTCAGCAGTCCCTACACGCACAAGGTGGAAGCTGGCTTCCTTGGTCGCCTGCAAGGTCCGGATCGCGACCTTGCGGGCGCGCTCCTCCTCGCTCCAATTTATTTCCGCGAGAGTGGCGTGCGGGGAAACCACCCGCCCTTTCTTGACCTCAACACAGGCGACCAGTAGGAGCAGGATGGATAAGTTTACAGCAGCATACAGAAGCGTTCTCACTCCCATCACCATGTTATTGATGCGCTCCACCAGCACGGTTGCCGGAATCTTGCTCTGCAACACACGAAGGGTAGCAATTCTCTAGAATTCATACGGGTGTTGTAGTATTTTATCATTCTCAGTCTTGTCTTCGTAGGGCTCACACTGGGAGACCACGGACCTGAATCCCAATAAGCCGTGAGATACCAGCAGTTGCGGCGGGCTATTTTGCAGTTGCTCTACGAGCGGGCGGTGGAGACTCCGCAATCGCTCATTGCCGGCATCGAGGCCAGGGAAATCGCCGCCTTGCTCGACATGACCGCGCATGAGTTTGCCTTCAACGCCCTGTATCTGGACGGCAAAGGATTCATCACCAACGATCGCGCCAGCAACGGGGGCGAATACCACTTTAACGCAATCATGCTTACGTCGGCCGGCATTGATGTGGTTGAGGACCCCGTCGAGATGGATCGCCACGTGCCCATCACGCCACAGGCAAGGACGCACGACAGGCGTCGCGGCCGAACTCGACGCCCCTTGACTTAATTCTGAAGAAACGAGTAGCCGGGAACTCCGGAACTAGCGGCGTTTAGGTTTGGGGCCGCCTCTCCGCGTCTGGCGACCCTTGGGCCGTTTCCTCGGACGAGGCTTGGCCGTGGCCCGTGGTCGTGCCTTCCGGCGACGCGGGGCTTTGGCTTCGGTTCTCCCGCGGGCCACACGCACGGCAGGCAAGGTCCCCAGGATACTCTGGATGGTCCGCTCCTGGCCCGGATCAAAGGCGATGCCGAACACACCCGTACCCGCGAGTCGAACGACCCTCCCGGATACCTGGTTGAGGGCGCCCGGCTTCACATGCCGCGTGGGGAATGTCAGCAGCACAGCTGTGCCGGGCTCCGGCATGTCTAAGGAGAAAACCGCAGCGCCGCTGAGACTGATGTTCTCTATTGAGACGATACGCCGGCAATCGTCCACCTGCATGATGAGGTGTGACAGAGCACGGACCCTGTGGTGGCACCGCCGGCCATCCTCATTTACGACGAGAGGACTCGGTACCGAGTTCCGGACATCCATGCTTCCTCCTCCTTAGGGCATAAGCGGCTGGGGGGACCTGCGCGCCAGGAACACCGCCACGACCAACGCAACAATGACCAACACATTGACACCCACATCCAGGAGGTATCGGTGAAACACTTCGGTGGTCAGATGCTCTGCATAGGCAGTCTCGGCTCCGGTAGTAAGTATGCGCCGAGTGGAGGCAATGATGCAGATATACAAGAAGGGCTCCAGCGTGATGACGTGGGTCTTGAGGAAATTGATAATGGTCCGAAAAAGTTCCAGCAGGATAATGACCAGCAACAGGTCATGGATGAGGGACAGAACCGCAGGCAAGACCCCTGAGGCGAACGTCGTCACGAACACATACCAGGCATGAGCAAAGACCACCATGCCGACCGCCAAGAAACTGAAGCCAGCCGTGATGTAGCCCAACCCGTCGAGGGTCTCCATCCATGCGATCCAGAGGTTCGGCCTGGGTGCGTTGTCCATGAGAAGCGCGAGACTAGCACACCGATCACAAGCGGTCAACCAACGCCTCAGGCCTTCTCCCACATTGTCGCCCTGACATGCCCCATGCTAGGCTTACGCGCTATACGCGTATGAACCATGCGTTTATGAACCATGCGTTGGTGTGGAAATTCGTCTGGGCTGGGTGTTCCCTCTGGCTCCTCGGCACGCTACCCGGGCATGCTACTTCGGCGCCGGAATTTCGTCATGCCCTTCCCGGATACCAATTCCGTTTTCCTCTGGACCATGGTTCGCATGACGACTTCCAGACTGAATGGTGGTACTACACCGGCCACCTTCGGAGCGGCGAAGGCCGGACATTCGGCTATCAAGTCACCTTCTTCCGGCGGGCCGTGGCTCATGAGGTTGCAGCCCGGAACCCTTCGCGATGGACAATCCGTCACATCTACTTCGCACACTTTGCCCTCACCGATGAAGGAGGAGGGCAATTCCGTTTTGCGGAAAAAATTTCCCGGGCGGGGATTCGGAAGGCGGGCGCCGACTCCGGAAGGCTCGCCGTGTGGATTGATGATTGGCGAGCCGAAGGGGAGGGCGAAACGCATGTGCTCGAAGCGCGAGCTGAGGACATGGCTCTCCGCCTCAGGTTGAGGCCGGATAAGCCGCCGGTGATTCACGGCCGCGACGGCGTCAGCCGGAAGGGGGAGACCGCCGGTCAGGCGTCGCATTACTATTCCTTCAGTCGAATGCGCACGGATGGCACGCTCATGCTCGGCGGGAAGGCCCTTCCCGTCACTGGCCGGAGTTGGATGGATCACGAGTTCGGCAGCAACCAACTTAGCGACGCGCAAATCGGATGGGATTGGTTCTCCCTGCAGATGGACGACCGGACCGAGTTGATGGTCTACCAAATCCGACGCCGGGATGGGTCCATCGAGCCGGCTTCAGGGGGGACGTGGATCAATCCTGATGGAACGAGCGTGCCCCTCCCACTGAACGCCATTGTGGTCGAGGCCTTGGAGCATTGGCAGTCCCCTCAAAGCGGCGGCCGCTATCCCGCGCGGTGGCGCATCACCGTCCCCTCCGCTCGTCTGGCGGTCGAAGTCCTCCCAACGATTCCGCACCAGGAACTGGTCACACGCGCCAGCACACAGATCACGTATTGGGAAGGGAGCGTCACCGTCAAGGGCGAACGAGAAGGGAGGCCCGTTTCAGGCCTGGGCTATGCGGAGCTGACCGGCTACGCAGCGCCTCTCCGGCGGCGCCTGTGAGGGCACCGAGCAGCCTTGACACCCCACGGATGTTTCATTAGTGTACCCAAACTTCGCGATCGAGGGGAGGCGGGAATGACCCCTATCTTGCGTGCGCTCACACTGATCAGCCTCTTGCTTTCCGGCACGGGCTGCGGAAAACAGAGCGACACGATCGTGGCGATCGCCCCGCATCCACGGAATCCCGACATCATCTACATCGCCACCAACGAATCGCTCTACAAGACCCGCGACGGAGGGTCCACTTGGACCAAAAAGACGACAGACCTGAGTAGTTTCCGCGTCCTGACGTTGGGCGTTGACCCTCATAGTCCTTCGAACGTGCTGGCCGGAACCATGGGTGACGCCGTCTACAAGAGTCCCGACGGCGGCCAGAGTTGGACCCCGCACAACGGCGGCCTCAAGGAGCACGTGTCGGTCGTCAACCAGTTCGTCTTCCACCCTTCCACGCCCGACACCATCTACGTTGCCACAACCGTCGGAGCCTTTCGAACCAAGGATGGGGGGCGTTTTTGGGAGGAGCGCATGCACGGGATGAAAGAGGTCCACTATGTCGTGACGTTGGCCATGGACCCCAAAAACACAGACGTGCTGTATGCTGGCACAACAGGAGGTGTCTACAAAACCTCCGACGGCACGGTGAAGTGGGAACTGGTCAACAACGGCCTCATCCCGAAGGAAAAACTGGACGCGGCAATGGCGCTCGGCGTGAATACCCTCGTGACGGACCCGCACATGCCCGGGACGGTTTATGCGGGCACAACCAACGGCCTGTTCAAGACCACCGACGCGGCGGCCTCGTGGAAGCGTATCGAGAAAGGGTTAGCCGACACGTACATCAGCGCCATCCTGATTGAGCCGTCCAATCCCAACATCCTGTATGTCGGGACGCGCAAAGGGGTCCACAAGACTACAGACGGCGGGGAATCCTGGAGTGAAGCCAGCACCGGCTTGACGACTCTGAATATCCGGGCCATGGCTCTCAGTCCGGTCTCCTCACAGACAGTGTTTGCCGGAACCAACGGCAGCGGCCTATTTCGCAGCACCGATGGAGCCAAGCTCTGGAAGCCTGTCCCTCTCACCCCCCCCACGAAACCTCCTACGCCGACTGTCACCCAATAACCACTGAACAGTACTTATACCTACGTTAAACATGCTGTTTATCAACTACGTGTACTTCCCTTCACATTCCACCATGCCTTAAGCATTCTTGTGGTCATTGAAGTTTATAATCTAAATATTGTAGGTAGGGCTCAAAACTATTTTGTGTATGTTAAATCAATGTGTTACATAATATCCACAGCTTGGTGCTTATCACCGAAAATGGAGTAATTGATAGAAATTGAAAAGGAAAACATAACGGAAACAGGATATCGTGCAGTTAAAAGAAGCACGCTTCGACGTAATTGCTTTCTCGCTCTATATCTCATTGAAGTAGATGCCCTTCTATATCTTTAAAAGAAAAAAGCACGGCATAGAAAAATTTTATTGACATGCTTTAAAGCGCCTGCTATAAAGCAATCTTAGAAGAGAGCTTGCTTTGGAAGAGCTTAAAGATATCATTGTCGGCCTTGATCAAAGAATTAGCGCGTATAAATCCAGGCTCCAAGACCTCCAGAAAAAACGCGAAAAGATTGACGACGAAATCGCGACCATCAAGAAATATCTCGAGCTTGCCGAAACGTTGTATCGTGTGGAGGTTGACAAGGCCAAGCTCGCAAGCCTCTCCAGCCAGATCATCACCGATGCGGACAAAGACAAGTCAGGTCGCCAGACCCCCCTCATGGACGTCACCGACCAATCTCGTGAAATCCTTCTGGGCCGGTCCAAATACGTCGGCATGAGCGTGTCGGAGGCCGCCTACCAGATCCTCCGTGATGCCGGTTCGGCAATGCATGCCAAAGACATCTGCCATCGCCTGATCGAAGGAGGGATCAGGATCAAAGGGAAGACTCCAGTCACTTCGATAGCCACGTCGCTCAAACGAGATCGGCGATTCCGCAAGGTGGCGCCGAACACGTTCGAGGCGGTCGAGAAACTACAGGCCGTTTGAACGTAGAGCGGACCGAACCGACCCTCAGGGGAGGTGAACGTTCATGCCCGCGAAGAAAAAGGCAGCGAAGAAGAAACGCTGAGGTCTAAGTTGGGATGGGTGGCTGTCTCAGTTCCGCGACAATGGAACCGCGAACTGAGGCTGACCGAACTTTCGACGAAGAAAGGAGGTGAGGATTGATGGCCGCGAAGAAGAAGTCAGCGAAGAAGAAGAAATAAGTTCCCCTCTAGCATCGCGTGCTGGGGGCAAGGCCACTTGCCCCCAGCACCCAATCAGCCTGCTCGTCTTACACCTCCCTACGCAGAACGATTATAGTTGAAGTCAGCCCAGGCAGGGTATGTGCAGCGGTTCTGTCTTAGTCGCGTTGCGGGGAGGCAACGAGCGATGGAGGGAGTTCTCGCATGCGACCGGCCGGCATGTGGGGCTCTGCCGAAACAAGCATCCAGCTTTCCCGAGATTCAAGAATTTGAGCTGCAAGACGAGCATGCAGGGCATGGCCCGACCGAACAGCAACGATCTCTCCAATGAAGGGCAGACCCAGGAGGGCCATGTCTCCGATTAGATCGAGGACCTTGTGGCGGACGAACTCATCCCGGAACCTGAGGCCGCCTTCGTTGAGCAATCGATCTTCCGAGAGGATCAGTGTGTTCTGGAGTGACCCGCCGAGCCCCAAGCCAGCCGCCCAGAGTGCTTCGACTTCACGCAGAAACCCAAACGTCCTGGCCGGAGCAATGTCCCGGACAAAAACTTCCTGCGACCAGGGATAAGTGTAGTCCTGCCGCTGGATCAAAGGGTGATCGTAATCGATAGTACAAGTGACGCTTGACAGCGTGGCCGGACGGATAGCGATATATTTGTCTCCGTCGCTCACCTCGATGGAGCGCACAATCTTGAGATAAGGCCGTTGACGTCCCTGCTGGGCAATACCTGCTCCTAAAATCATGCTCACAAAGGGTGCGGCGCTCCCATCCAGCGCCGGCAGTTCCGGAGCATCCACCTCAATGTAGAGATTATCAACCAAGAGTCCCGCTGCAGCAGCAAGGACATGTTCGACGGTCTGGACATGCACGCCGCCTATCCCGACCACCGTAGATAGGAGCGCAGGCCGAATATTCTTGATCGATGCGCTAATCCGTAAGCCTGTGCCGAGGTCTTTTCGGATGAAGACGATGCCGGTGTCGGGAGACGCAGGCAGCATTGTAAGCGACACCCGGCAGCCCGAATGAAGGCCGACCCCGGTGCATGTGACTGGCCTCTGAATAGTTTGCTGAAATACCATAATACTTCCTCTTGATCGCAGGGTCGAAATCAATAAAGCAATTCATGTACCATATTACAACACCAACAAACGACAGCCTATCGTATTGAAACTTAATGTGTTCTTAAGGTTCGCCGCCATTAGTGAATACCCTCTGCGATCTTTGAGTTGTGGCAAAAACACGTCATTTGTGGCTTTTCAGCAGAGCCACAACCAAGCCCTCATCAGGTAGTCGTTCCCAAGCTTTAAGGCTTTGGGTCAAGCTCAATGAGGCCCTTACGGATGGCCAGGATGGCGGCCTGTGTACGGTCGTAGACCTGGAGCTTGTGGAAAATATTCCGGACATGGTTCTTCACGGTCTTCTCGCTGAGATTGAGATCGTTCGCGATCTCTTTATTCGTCTTGCCGTCCGCGACGAGACGCAATACCGTGATCTCGCGTTCCGTCAAATCGTGCTCGGTGCGCGCCTGTTTTTTTCCTTTCCCTTCGGCCATCAGCGAAAATTCTGTGAGGATCTTGCTGGCTACCGACGGATGGATCAGGGACTCTCCTTTATAGATGGACCGGATGGCCGACACGATCTGCGCCGAATCCGAGTCCTTGAGCAAGTACCCCGTGGCCCCTGCGCGCACGAGGTCGAAGATGAATTTTTCCTCGTCGTACATCGTGAGCGCCACGATGCCAATGTG
>CAZITU010000005.1:0-60232 GCA_964542245.1 uncultured Nitrospirales bacterium
GCCCGTGTCGCAGTGCCAGTGTGGCTGGTCGTCCTCTCAGACCAGCTACCCGTCGTAGCCTTGGTGGGCCATTACCCCGCCAACAAGCTGATAGGGCATGAGCTCATCCTCGGGCGCCGTACCCACGATACGGCTTTCTAGAGGTCCCCTATCGAGACCGCTACGTATTGTCGGCATTAGCTCCCCTTTCGAGAAGTTATTCCCCACCCGAGGGTAGATTACCCATGTGTTACTCACCCGTTTGCCACTTTACAACCGTCTTGCGACGGCTTCTCGTTCGACTTGCATGTGTTAGGCGCGCCGCCAGCGTTCGTTCTGAGCCAGGATCAAACTCTCCAAAATAGAGAAGTTGTGAAACTCATACTCAAGGGCCGCCACTTCAATACACCATATTCAGTTGTCAAAGAACGAACTTCCGTGTAATGAACGGCTAATACTACAGAGGATTTTTTCTCCTGTCAAGTGCTTCAGGGCGACCCTTGACCCGTCAGCCTCGATGTGTCTATCCTCCTCAGGCGAGGTCGTCGTGGAGGGCACGAGAGAGGATCTATTCGCTATGCCGCAAGACCTTGAGGCACGTTCAAGACCTGCCAAGAGTGCTCCTTTGCTCGGTTTCTGGTATCCGGCCATGTTAGGACGCGAGGTCAAGCCGGGGCGCATGAAGGCCCAACTCCTCATGGGGATGCCCCTGGTAATTTGTCGGGGCCGGCAAGGCCGCCTTGCTGCCTTCCGGGACATCTGTCCACATCGAGCGATGCCCCTCTCTTTCGGGCATTTCGACGGGGACCGCCTCGAGTGTGCATATCATGGATGGCAGTTCAATATGAACGGGACCTGCCGCCATATTCCGTCTCTGGTTGCAAGATCTACGCCCCAAGCGGAAAAAATTGGGGTCGCCGCTTACCCCTGTCAAGAACGCGACGGCTATATTTGGGTCTACCTGGCGGATCCGCTCGAGAAAAATCCAAACCCGCCAGACGCCCCACAGTTGCCGCTCTTCTCCGAGCGCTATCGGCTGTTCCATATCTCCACGATGCTGAATTGTACGATCGATGACGGCATCGTAGGCCTCATGGATCCGGCTCACGGGCCGTTCATCCACGAGAGCATCTGGTGGCGCCGCCGAGACAGTATCCACGAAAAAGCCAAAACCTTTGAACCGATCCCCTTGGGGTTCCAAATGACGGCTCACGCGCCATCCCGGAATAGCTTGCCCTATAAGTTGCTGGGTCTATACGGCAGCCCGATCACAACCACCATTGATTTCGTCTTACCCAACCTACGGCATGAGGTGATCCACTGCGGCCCCTATTGGTTCTCGTCTCGGGCCACAGTCACCCCCATCACGGACGGTGAATGCCGGATCGATTTCTGCGCGGCCTGGAATTGTTTTCGCTGGGTCCCATTTGCAAAAACGTTGGTCCGGGGGTTTGCCCGGCTTTTTCTCAACCAGGACAAACGGGTGATGGAACGCCAAGCCGTGGGCCTGCGTTACAAGCCATCCATGATGTTGCTGGACGACGCCGACACCCCAGCCAAATGGTATTACAAGCTGAAGGAAGCCTATCTTGTTGCTCGCCGCAACGGGAGTGCGTTGGAACATCCTCTGAAGGGGCCGATAACCCTCCGCTGGCGAAGCTGACACCCTACTTGCGCGGGTTACGCGTGAGGGGGGATAATGAGGCGCATGACTCGGCGCGATCTATTAAAACTCGGCGGTGCCGGCTTCGCCGTCGGCCTGTTGGGTCAGAGGGCCGAAGCGGCCACGTTCTTCGGGCGGATGTTCGCCGTCCCCCCCCGGGAAACTAATTATTTTACCCCCAACGACAAATTCTACGTGGTCAATTATTCAGATTCTCCTTTCAGCCTCTCCCGCAACATCAAGGCGGACCAATGGCAGCTCGCCATCACAGGGGCCGTCAGAAAGCCGGTGGTGCTGCGCTATGGAGATATCCTCAAGCGGCCGGCCCTCGACCGTGCAGTCACCCTTGAATGCATTGATAACCTCCCGGGCGGCGACAGCATGGGGAATGCCATGTGGAGGGGAATTTCCCTCAAGGCACTGCTGGAGGAGGTTGGGGCTGATTCGGACACTGCACGAGATATCGTATTCCGTGCCGCCGATGGGTACGATGACAGCATTAGCTTCGAGCGCGCCATGCGAGGGGACGTACTCCTTGCGTACATGATGAACGGGGTGCAATTGCCGAAGGCCCACGGATATCCCATCCGCGCGGTCGTTCCAGGGATTTACGGCATCAAGAACGTCAAATGGATCACCGAGATCGAAGTCTATGAAGGCGACTACAAGGGATATTGGCAGCGGAAGGGGTGGACAGACGACGGCACCATTAAGATCACGTCACGGATTGACAGTCCCGGTCACTACCAGATCCTGCGCGGGAATGAGCATTTGTTCAAGGGTATCGCTTATGGGGGTCCTTCCAGCATCAAGCAGGTCGAACTCAGCTTCGATGCCGGCAAAACCTGGAACAACGCCCCCTTTGAACTGCCGATTTCTCCTTATACCTGGGTAGTCTGGTACTACAACTGGTTTCCGCCCAAAGCAGGCACTTACCAGATAGCGGTCCGCGCCATTGATGTGAAAGGTCAGCTGCAGGTCTCTGAAATCGTCCGTCCACAGCCAGCGGGCTCCAGTGGACTTCACACCATCGTGGCTATCATCGATCGCGTGTAAGGCCGCCCTCCGACGCACCATGAACGATCCCGGCGACCAGCCCCCCTCATCATCGAACATCCCACAGGCTCGAATTGACCCCATGACGGGCCGAGGCGTATACGCGACCGGGTTGGTGGTCATCCATACGCAGGATGAGTTTCTGTTGGACTTCATCACCGGCTTTGCCCAACCTGCCAGCATCGTGGGACGGATCATTGCGACGCCACCCCATTTCAAGCGGATGGTCAAGGCGTTGTTAGAAAACATCGGTCGGTATGAACAAGCCTATGGCGGCATCCCGGCCCAGCCGGAAAATACTCGCGCCCAACCGGGGCAAGTGAAGGATCTCTATGCCAAGCTTCAGGTGCCGGACGGCTGTCTCGGCGGAGTCTACTCAAACTGCATGGCGGTCATGCATACGCGTGAGGCATTCGTGATGGATTTTTCGACGAATTTCCCGCCGGCCGCGAAGATTAGCGCTCGCATCATCGTCAGCCCCGAACATTTCCGCCGCATCATCACCGTGCTGAGTGACAACCTCTCACAATTTGAGGAACGGTTTGGAAAGATCGAAGCCGGGGGGCCACCATCTGAGCAGCGCCTGTGGTTTAACCTGAACTGACTCTCTCTCCCCATTGTTCGGAAAACGATCTCGGGGCTACTCTTTGTCCAGCAGGTCGAGCTTGATCGAAAGGTCTTTCAATTGATCGGGAGAGACCGCTGAAGGCGCCTCCGTCATCGGACAGATGGCCTTCTGGGTCTTGGGGAAGGCGATGACATCGCGGATCGAGTCGGCGCCGCCGAGCAGCATGACCAGGCGGTCGAGGCCGAAGGCTATCCCGCCATGGGGAGGGGCGCCGTACTCGAGCGCTTCCAGCAGGAAGCCGAACTTGGCGGCGGCTTCGTCCTTGCCGATACCGAGCAAGTCAAACAGCTTGGTCTGCACATCGCGCCGGTGATTCCTGATGCTGCCGCCGCCGATCTCGTTGCCGTTCAGCACTAGATCGTAGGCTTTGGCCCTCACTTTCACCGGATCGGAATCCAGCAGTCTCAGGTCCTCGTCGAGCGGCGCCGTGAACGGATGGTGCATGGCGACGTATCGTTTCTCTGCGTCATCGTAGTCCAGCAGCGGAAAATCCAGGACCCACAGCGGCCGCCAGGCGTGACTGTCGATCAAGCCGAGTTCTTCGGCCAGGTGCAATCGCAGCCGCCCCAGTACACCATAGACCACCTTCGGGCGGTCCGCGGCGAAGAGCAGCAGATCCCCCGGTGCAGCCTCCGGCATGGTAGCCCGCAGGCGAGGCCCGTTCAGGAATTTCGCGATGACCGACTCGATCTGCCCGCCCGGCATGATCTTCACCCATGCCAGCCCCTTGGCGCCGAAAGTCTTGGCCTTCTCGCCCAAGGCGTCCACCCGGCTCCGCAGAAAGCCGGCGCCGCCTTTGACAACAAGGGCTTTCACGATCCCGCCTGTGGCAACCGCGTCGCGGAAGACCTTGAACTCGGTCTCCCCGGCGAAGCCGGTGAGATCCTGAAACGGCATGCCAAAGCGCAGGTCCGGCTTGTCAGAACCGTAGCGGTCCATGGCCTCCTGATAGCTCATCCGCGGGAACGGCGTCGTCAGCTCGATCCTCCGTGTGGCGCGGAAGGCTTGACTGATCATCTGCTCGGCGGTCGCCATCACCTGCTCGCGGTCCGCAAAGGACATTTCCAGATCAATCTGCGTGAACTCCGGCTGGCGATCGTTACGCAGGTCCTCGTCGCGGAAACAACGGGCGATCTGGTAGTAGCGATCGGCGCCGGCCACCATGAGGATCTGCTTGAACAACTGCGGCGACTGGGGAAGCGCGAAGAAAGCGCCGGGATTGACACGGCTCGGCACCAGATAGTCCCGGGCGCCCTCCGGTGTGCTCTTGGTCAGCATCGGCGTTTCGATTTCCAGGAACCCCTGGCCGTTCAGGAACGCGCGGACCGCCTGCGCAACGTCATGGCGCAGACGAAGCAGCCGCTGCATCCTCGGCCGACGGAGGTCGAGGTAGCGGTACTTCAGGCGCAGGGCCTCGGTTACGTCGGCGTCGTCCTCGATGGGAAACGGCGGCGTCTTCGCCTCGTTCAGAATGTCGAGGCTGTCCACCAGGACTTCGATCTCGCCGGTCGGGAGGTTCGGATTGGCCATGCCGGCCGGCCGCGGAGACACCTTCCCGCTCACGGCGACCACGAATTCGTTGCGCAACCGCTGGGCCTGTTCATGCATCGCGACGTTGACCTCGGGCTTGAACACGATCTGGGTCAGCCCGCTGACGTCCCGAAGATCAATGAAGACCACTCCTCCGTGGTCTCGACGCCCTTGCACCCAGCCCATCAAGTGCACGGACTGGCCGACATCGGACGACCGAAGCTGCCCGCAGGTGTGCGTGCGTGGATTCATGATGCCAGCTTTTCCCTGCCTGCTGCTGCCGCTTTGAGCCGATGGATTTCCGGGTCCGTCAAAAACCGATATTTGCCGGCAGAAAGCGTTCCCAGCGTCAGCGGCCCGAACCGGATCCGCTTGAGCTTCAGCACCGGATGCCCGACGGCTTCGAGCATGCGTTTTACCTGGTGTGTGCGCCCTTCGTAGATGGTCAATTCGATCCAGGAATTTTCTTCGCCGCGCCGGACCTTTTTGACATGGGCGCGGCCCGTCATGCCGTCGCTGAGCCTGACGCCAGTTTCCAGCTTACGGAGCTGCGCCTCCTCAAGGACATCCTTGACCTTCACCAGGTAGGTCTTCGGAACGTGGTAGCGAGGATGCAGCAGCCGTTGCGCCAAGTCACCGTCGTTGGTGAGCAACAGGAGCCCTTCGGCATCGTAATCCAATCGGCCGACCGGAAAGACGCGCTGTTTGACCCCGCGCAGGAACTGCTCCACCGTGGAGCGGTCTTCACCCCCGGCCCCTTCGAGAGTGGTCAGCACGTCCGTAGGCTTGTTGAGGATCAGGTAGGCCTTCGGCGCCGCAGGTTTGAGGTGCCGACCATCCACCTTGATATGGTCCAGCGCGGGATCAACCTTGCGCCCCATTTCCGTTGCGACACGCCCATTGACCGTGACGCGTCCCAGACGGATCATCTCCTCTGCCGAGCGGCGCGAGGCCACGCCGGCGTCGGCGATCGCCTTCTGTAAGCGGGTCACCATCATTCCCACTCGATCGTGCTGGGGGGTTTGGAGCTGATGTCGAACACCACCCGGTTCACGCCCGTGACCTCATTGATGATCCGTGTCGAGAGGAGCGCCAAAAGGTCGGGAGGCAAGCGCGCCCAGTCGGCCGTCATGCCGTCCTGGCTGGTCACCGCCCTGATGGCCACGACGTTTTCATACGTGCGCTGATCGCCCATGACGCCGACCGTGCGGATCGGCAACAGCACGGCGAAGGCTTGCCACATCTTTGCGTACAACCCAGCCCGCCTGATTTCTTCCTCAATAATGGCATCCGCCTCCCGCACGGTCGCGAGACGATCCTTCGTGACGGGTCCGAGGATACGAATGGCGAGCCCGGGGCCGGGGAAGGGCTGCCGCCAGAGGATTTCATCGGGCAAGCCCAGTTCCTTCCCGAGGACACGGACCTCGTCTTTGAACAATTCCCTCAGCGGCTCGATCAACCCGAACCGCATCCGTGCCGGAAGTCCCCCTACGTTATGATGGGTCTTAATCGTGGCCGAAGGCCCCTTAAAGCTCACACTCTCAATGACGTCGGGATACAGGGTACCCTGGACCAGCCAATCCGCTTTTCCGGCACGACGTGAACAGCCCTCGAACTCCCGGATAAAGACCCGCCCAATAATTTTCCGTTTCCGCTCAGGGTCACCGATACCTGAGAGCGCACTGAGAAACCGGTCTGATGCACGGATAACCTTCAACTTAATCTTTAAGTATTTCGAGAAGGTCTCGCAGACGAGCGCAACCTCGCCCTTTCGTAAGAGTCCTGTGTCCACGAACAGACAAGTCAGCCGGTCTCCGACGGCCTCGTGCGCCAAGACAGCGGCAACCGATGAGTCCACCCCCCCGCTGAGCGCGCACAACACCCTCCCCGCCCCCGCCTTGCCCCGGATGGCTTCGATGGACTCGGCCATAAAGGAGCGCATCGTCCAATCCGCTTTACACCCACAGACGTCATGAACAAAATTCCTGAGGATCGCCGTTCCTCCTTCGGTGTGAGCCACTTCAGGATGGAACTGAAGGCAGTAGATCCGTCGCCTGGGATCGCTTGATTTCATCGCGGCCACGGGGGAATTTGCCGTACGGGCGATAGCGGTAAAGCCGGGAGGCATGCGCTCGATGCGGTCCCCATGCGACATCCAAACCGTGGGGGCCGTCGCGCCTTCCTCCAACCCCTTGAACAGGTCGGTTCGGTCGGCGATCTGGAGCTCGGCCGGCCCATACTCCCGATGGAAGGCCCGCGCTACCGACCCGCCCAACAAATGCGTCACCAGTTGCATGCCGTAGCAGATTCCCAGAAGCGGGATACCCGACTCCAAGAGGGCGGCGGGCATGGACGGCGCCTTCCGATCATAGACGCTGGCTGGCCCGCCCGAGAGGATCAGTCCACGAGGACGCGCGTCCAAGATTCTCGCGACCGGCACGTTATACGGCAGGATCTCCGAATAGACGCGGGCCTCACGGACCCGGCGGGCAATCAGTTGTGTGTACTGCGAACCAAAGTCAAGAACCAGGATTTTCTCGTGAGCGGAACCCATCGCATCTGGTGGGAAACTAGAGCTCGACCTCAGTCCTGTAATTCGGAGCTTCCTTGGTGATAATGACGTCGTGGACATGGCTTTCGCGCAGGCCGGCTTGCGTCAACCGGATAAAGCGGGCTTTCTTCTGCACCTCGCCGACCGTCCGGCACCCACAATAGCCCATTCCCGCACGGAACCCGCCGACGAGTTGGTACACGATCCCGCTAAGCAGTCCCCGGTAGGGGACCCGTCCTTCGATGCCCTCCGGAACCAGTTTCTGACTGGGCCGGTTTGCCTGCGCGTAGCGGTCACCTCCACCTCGCTCCATGGCCCCAAGCGAGCCCATTCCTCGGTAAACCTTGTACGTCCGGCCTTGAAAAAGAATCGTTTCCCCCGGACTCTCCTCGGTCCCGGCAAAGAGCGACCCGATCATGACGCAGGAGGCACCGGCCGCGATCGCCTTGGTGATGTCCCCGGAGTACTTGATCCCGCCATCGGCGATGATCGGCACCTTGGCCCGTACGGCGACGGCCGCGCACTCCGCCACAGCGGTCAATTGCGGGACGCCTGCCCCGGCGACGATCCGGGTCGTGCAAATGGAGCCCGGGCCGACACCTACTTTGAGTGCGTCTACGCCTGCGTCGATCAAGTCGCGCGCCGCCTCCTTGGTCGCGATGTTGCCGGCCACAACCTCCAGATCGGAAAACCGACGCTTGAGCAGGCGCACGGTCTCCAGTACACCCGCACTGTGGCCATGGGCCGTGTCCACGACCACGACGTCCACCCCGGCTTTGACCAGCAACGGGACACGCGTCTCGGCATCGTGGCCCACTCCCACCGCGGCTCCCACGCGCAGGCACCCGCGTTCGTCCTTGCACGCGTCAGGGTATTTGATCCGCTTGGCAATATCCTTGATCGTAATCAACCCCTTGAGCTCGAACCGATCGTTCACCACCGGTAGCTTCTCAATCCTGTTCTGGTGGAGGATCTCCCTGGCCTTCTCTAGCGTTGTCCCCTCCGGAGCGGTCACGAGATTGTCGCGCGTCATCACCTGGGAGATCTTCAAATCCATCCGTGTCTCGAAGCGGAGGTCCCGGTTGGTCACAATCCCCACGAGCTTGCCCTGCTTGGTCACGGGGATGCCTGAAATGCGATACTGGGCCATGATCTTGTGGGCATCCCTGATGGTGCCGTCGGGCGAGATGGTGACGGGATTCAAGATCATCCCGCTCTCGGATTTCTTGACCTTGTCCACTTCCGCAGCCTGATCCGTTGGAGAGAACACACGGTGGATGATCCCAATCCCGCCTTCACGCGCCATCGCAATCGCGAGGTGGGATTCCGTCACGGTATCCATGGCGGCGCTGACAATGGGGATGTTGAGAGTGATGCGGCGGGTCAGCCTCGTGCGAGTATCGGCTTCGGCGGGTAGGACCGAAGATTTTGCGGGAACCAGCACCACATCATCGAAGGTGAGGCCGACCGCTAAGGAAGGCTGCAACATGGGTCCTTTATTGTTTTGGCGTAGACCAGAGGTGTGTGCCTTCGGGCTCCGGCTTGATCCCCTTCTTCTCCGACACTGCCGATGACTCAGATTCCGCCACCTCGGCCTGCTCCCTCAGGTTCAACTCCCCTTCATCAGCCGTCATAAACTGTTGCACCCTGAAGTTGGAGCTGTCGAGAACGAAGATGGCTCCCCGGCGATCCACGGCAATTCCATAGGGAAAATTAAACTGGCCGGAAGCGCCCCCAAATCCGCCCCATTGTGTTTCGAAATTTCCGTCCCGGTCAAACTTCTGGACCCGATGATTTCCGGCATCGGTGACGTAGAGAGACCCGTCCCGATCGCACGCAATGCCCCAGGGGTTCCAAAACTGGCCCGGCTCCTGACCTTTGGTCCCCCACTTCGCGAGGAGCTGTGGCAGAAAGTTGGTGCTCGTATCGAACTTCTGAATGCGATGATTGCCCATATCGACGACGTACACCGCTCCATCGTTTTCGTCCACGGCAATCCCGCGGGCGAAATAAAACTGGCCGTCCGCATTGCCGAAGCTGCCCCAGGCCATCACAAACTCGCCGCTCCGATCAAACTTTTGGATCCGAAAATTGGCGCTGTCCACGACGTAGACGTAGCCTCGCTTGTTATCAACCGCCACACCCCAAGGCGCATTGAACTGACCTTCCCCACCTCCTTGCCGCCCCCATTTGGAAAGGTAGCTGCCGGTCTTCGCGTCAAACCGCTGGATGCGGTGGTTGCCGGTGTCGGCGACGTACACAACCCCTTTGCCGTCCACCACCACACCCGTCGCGTTTTGAAAGTTCGAGGGTGCGGTTCCGAACATGCCCCAGAGATTGATGAAATTTCCCGCATTCGTGAACTTCTGGACACGGCAATTGCCGGTATCCACGACATAGATGTCGTTATTTTGGTCACACGCCAGACCAAACGACGGGGTGCCGAACTCCCCCCCATGGAGAAGGTGGGCTCCGCTTCCGGCCTTCCCCCAAGTCGTCACGCAAACATAGCCGGAGGTATTGACCAGAATGGTGTTTGTCGCCGGCGCGGAGATGTTGGCGCCCCCATCCTTGAACCAGACATAGATGGTCTTCTGCCCGTCGCCCGGTGATACGGTATAGGGCACCGTCACTCCGAATTTTCCGACAGGCTCGACTTCTACCCACCCGGGCGTAGTCGCGGTCGGCGCCGACGGAACCTCCGAGACATAGTAGCCCGTCACGCCTGAGTCCACATCGTGGGCGGAAATGGTCAGCACCAAATCGTGGAGATTCGTCATAAACGCCCCGTGGTTGATAATCATGTAAGGGTTCTGGGGCGCGGCCATGTCGATCATCGAAGGCGTGGCCTCAACTTCCGGTGACGGCAAACTCTCCGTCCCGTCTGCCGCAACAGCGGTCAGGATGAACCGGTAGGTCGTGCCGTTGGCCAACCCGATATGCGTATAAGGGGCCGTGACCCCCTCCACACAGGTCCCGGTCTGAGGGGTCACAGGGGGGTCGGTGTGGTAATACAGGTTGTACGACACGGCCCCCGGGACGTCGAGCCAACCGAAGGTTACTTCGCTGTCACCTGCCTTGGCCGTCAAGCTGGCGGGCGCCGGCAGTTCGCCCGGCTTCTTCTCCACCACTGTCTGTTCCCGATGTCCCTCTACCGGAGCAAATTTCAGCACACGGGCGTTTCCGCTGTCGACCACATACACGAACCCCTCGCGATCCACCGCGATTCCGTATGGGAAGTTGAGCTGGCCGATGGTGTTGCCTCGGTTACCCCACTGGCAGAGGAACGTACCGTTGCCCGTAAACTTTTGGATCCGATGATTATTCGTGTCCACCACGTACACATTGCCCAGCGCATCCACCACGACACCCCACGGCGCATTGAACTGGCCTGGGCCATTCCCCTCCTTGCCTATCTTGGCAAGAAAATTCCCCCGGCTGTCGAATTTCTGAACGCGGTTGTTGATCTCGTCCGTCACATAAACGTTGCCGGCAAAATCGATGGCAACGTCACGACAATAGAAGAACGCCCCGTCGAAGGCGCCCTCTTTTCCCCACATCATAATTGGCTCGCCGTCGGAGGTGTATTTCTGGATGCGATTATTCAAGGTATCGGCGATGTAGATATTGTCGTCCTTGTCGACGGCCACGCCCCAGGGATTATCGAAGATCCCTTGGGGTGCCCCCTTCCATGCAAAGCCGAACTTCCCCCACACCGTGAGGAAGTTTCCGTCCTTGTCGAATTTTTGAATCCGGTGGTTATTGGCGTCAACGACGATGAGATTATCCTGAGAATCGCAGGCCAACCCGCGCGGGTAATAGAACTGTCCTTCGGCCTCGCCTGGATCATCGCCCCATCGCGCGAGGAATTTCCCCTCTTTATCAAATTTTTGGATTGTGTGGGTATCGGTGTCCGCCACGTAGATGTTCCCGACTCGGTCAAGGGCAATCCCGGTAGGTGACTTGAATTCTCCGTCCTCGTAGCCTTCAGTTCCGAACTGCATCACGCAGACATAGGGAGACGGAATGGCCATGACCTCTTCGGATTCGGCACTTTCCCCCTTCTTCGTGACGGCCGTGACAACATAGTGATAGCAGGTCCCGTTGGCCAGGTCGGCATGCAGGTACGGAGGTGCCGCCGTGTCGAGCAGGTTGCCGTTTTCCTTGGTCACTCCAATCTTGGTCTTAAACCGCTCCAAGCCCACGGCATCATACCGGAACCGGTCGAATTCTTTGCCTTTCTTGGTGACACCTACAGAGGTCTTGAAGTAAATGTTATAGAAAAGCGCATCGGGCACCGGCCCCCAATTGATGGTCAGTTGCCCGTCTCCTACTTTGAGGCTCACGCCCTGCGGTGGGGGTGGGAGATCGGATGGTTCGGCGGCGATCCCGCCACCTGCCGGGTAGGACCCATCCACCGTCAAGGCAAACCTGACCCGTGGATGCCGTTCGTCACCGCTCGTGAACATGCTCGTACTCCTTACCTAAGTGAAAATTTCAATCTACTAAGTGAGTCTAGCACCCGGTTCTCGACCAAGTCAAGGCAGCAAACCTGCAGAGAAAACCTAGAGAAGTAAGAGAGGACGGCCCTTCTCGCCTTTTACAAAGTCTGACTCATTTCGGCTGACGCCGCCTGGCCGGCGGCTCTGCCCGCAGGCCCCCCCTCCCGCAGCCTCGTGAGACGTTCCGCAGCGTCTCGGATGGTCGGGACACTCGCGTAGAGTTGTGCCGCTTTGTCCGCAAAGCCTTCGTCTTCGTACAACAGCGCCAGTTCGTATGTCATGTAAGACGCACCGGGTCCGTTGCATCGGGAATCCGCCAAGACGGACTCCAGAAAGGCGATAGCCGACTTGTTGCGCTTTCGATCCCTATAGCATGCCGCGATCATTGAACAGGAATCGAGAAACCGCATCGGTCCTCGTGCAGCGCGTTGAAATTCCGCGATCCCCTCGTCAAGGAGCCCCATTTCCTTATACGCGATGCCAAGGTTGTAATGAGACTCGAAATCCTCCTCGCCTACCTGCTCACTGATCCCCGCACGAAACTCCTGTAGGGTGGTTTCGAGTTCGGCATCGATCGGTGGGAATGCTCCCACTTCAACCGCCGCCTCCTCGGGAATCCGCACCTCGATGACCGTCGTTTCAATGGGCTCCACAGGAGAAACCGACCCGGCGGGAGCAGGCGCAACGAATGGCTCCAACTCCAGTCCTTCGGGATTGAACTCAATAGCCCCGCCTATCTCCACCGAACTGGCCTGTTGCGCATCAGAAACCGTCATCCTGATGGCCGACGCCAGCGCCTCTCTACTGACCTCCAGATCTTCCGTTCCCGGGAGAGGCGCCATGCCCAACCGTCGGCGAGCCACAGGATGGCTCGGAGAGAGCCCGATGATTTTCTCGTAAAGCTCACGGGCGTCGTCGTTTTTCTCGAGCCGTTCATACTCCTCCGCGACAAACAGGTATTCGTCGATAGCCGCATTCTTCTCATGTTCCTTGAGGGATAGCTCCGCTGCCCGCAACCGTGCGTTGATGTTCGCCGGATTTATCTTGGTGATCTTACGATAGAGATTCAGCGCGTACTTCGTTTTACCGGCCTTGAGATAAAGCTTCGCGCCGGTTAAATAATCGGCGATGGCATTGATCAGGAGACCTCGACCGGCATTCAGGTCCCCGAGCAGCGTGTAGATATCCCCCCGATCCGGTTCGATCTTGAGTATTTTCTTATAGACGGCGATAGCTTTGAGATAAAAGCCTTCTTTGAGAAAAAACTGGGCGGCCTTCGAATACGCGTCGGTGGCCTCGGTATTGGCCTTATTTTTCAGGTAGAGGTCGCCGATGGTATTGTAGATATTTGCGTCGTTGGGAGAATCGTCAAGGAGCTGTCGCCACGCTTTGATGGCCTGGGCGAACTGGCCGGCAGCCGCAAACTTCCGCGCACTCTCAATCGTCGAATCTTTCTCTTGGGCCAAGCTCAAGACCTCGCTGACTGGCGGTGATAGAGGGTACCGCACCCCCTCCCCCAAGTCAAGATTGAGGGGCGTATGGAAACAATAAGGGCCCATCCACGTGGATGGGCCCTTACGTGCGCGGAACCGGCAGGTCCAGGCCCGCCGCGGTACTCCAGGCGCTAAACTTTCACAACATTCGAGGCCTGCGGCCCCTTCGCTCCCTCCACAATATCGAACTCAACGTTCTCTCCCTCCTTGAGGGACTTGAACCCGTCCCCTTGAAGGGCCGAATAATGGACAAAGACGTCCTGCCCGGTCTCCAACCGAATGAAGCCGAATCCCTTGCGATCGTTAAACCATTTGACAGTACCTTTGCTTTTCACACAACCCTCCTTTCGTAACCGGTCTTCCCGTAGGCTTGAATCCGCTCCAGGCATTTCTCCGATCAGTCCTCCCGCTTCGGCACACACCATACAGGAGCAGACCCTAGACGGTTCTCAGGTCTTTCACAGCACTATGCTCACCGTTCGAACCGGGTGTGCATCTACCATAGCCCCTTAGACCTGTCAAGGGGGTAAGCACGCGATTTACATTACCCCCGCCCTTCAAGTATAAGTATTGTCAGGGAGTATCCTGACAACACGTGCGGATCCTCGATCGATACCTCCTACACGAACTCGGAGTGCCGTTCGGCCTGAGCCTCGGCATTCTGACCTTCATACTGTTGACCCGCGAGATCCTCCGTCTCGTTGAACTCCTGATTAACAAAGGGGTGGGGCTCGTTCCCCTCTTGAAAACCTTTCTCTTACTTCTTCCATCGTTTTTTGTCCTGACCCTCCCCATGGCCTGCCTCATAGCCTCGATCATCGCCTTTAGCCGTCTCTCCTCAGATCGGGAACTGACGGCCCTGCATGCCATCGGGGTCAGCCTCGGTCGCCTGGTCCGGCCCGTCTTGGCGTTTTCCTTTGCCGTCTTTCTCGCGACGCTCGCGCTGGCACAGTTTGCTCAGCCCTGGAGCGGTCAGTCCGTCAAAAAATCGGCCCTGGTGATGCTCAGGAGTCAGGTGTCTCTTGCGCTTGATGAAGGAGTCTTCAATACCCCCACCGAAAATGTGGTGATGTACATCGGGGAGCGCAGCCTGCCAGACGGACCTCGCGGCGTGTTTATCTCGGATACCCGGACCCAGAGCGAACCCCGGATCATTGTCGCCAGTGATTGGAGGGTGATCAATGACCCGCTTCACAACCGGATCGGTGTGATGCTTCAGGACGGCACGATCCATGTGAACCCAAAAGATCCCGTTCAATACCGCATGATCCAGTTCTCGACCTACGATTTCAAGCTGGACCTGGCCGAAAGCCTTGCGCCAACGGATGAAGAACGTCCCTCGATCTTTGAAATCCGACACCGGCTTGCGGAGAGCAAGGGGCTGGATGCCCGTTACCTCAGATTATTGGAGGACGAATACCGGGGCCTGGCTTTTCCGACCGCCGCCGTGCTGTTTGGCCTCGTTGGTATGCCCTTGGGGATTGTCATGAAACGGTCCGGAAGAACCGGCGGGTTTGCTCTGGGGATTCTCGTTATCCTGGCCTACTACGTTCTCAACGTCATCGCCGACTTCTCTGTCTCCAAGCACGTGCTGAGCCCGTTTGGGGCTGCCTGGTTTCCGAATCTGGTGTTCGGGTTGGTCATCCTCCTACTGTTCCGGTACCGTACACGGCTCTGACCCAGAGAGACGGATATAGACCCATGACCACGCTGATGCGCTATCTCCTGCGAGAACATCTCCGGGTGTTGGCCCTGTGCTTGGCCGGATTGGTCTCAATCTACCTCATCGTCGACTTTGTCGAGAAGATTCGGAAGTTCATGATCTATCAGGCCGAACTTCGGCATATCCTCCGGTATTTCGCCCTCAAACTTCCCGGCATCTTGTTCCAGGTCACGCCTTTGGCCGTGCTGATGTCCACCTTGTTAACACTGGCGATTTTATCCCGAAATCATGAGATCACGGCGATGCGAAGCAACGGAATTAGCTTGTACTGGGTGGCGATTCCGTTTCTTGCCGTCGCCCAAGTCGTCAGCCTCCTGATGCTGTGGGCCAGCGACGTCGTGATTCCCGCCGCGAACCAACAGGCGGAGATCTTACGCGAAACCAGGATCGAAGGACGAAGCCCGCAGGCGGTCTTTCGCGGTAACAAAATTTGGGTGCGTCTGGGAGACCAGACGCTCATGAAAGGGGACTTACCCGACGACTCTTCCCCTCGACTCTACGGGATCAGTCTCTTTCGATTGGGACCAGACTTCAGCATCCGAGAGCTCCTGTATGCAAAGGAGCTCCTGCACGAGGACGGGCGATGGGTTCTCATCACGGGCACCAGTCTTGCCTTCACAACTGATCGGGTCGTCAAGTCCCGGACGTTCGACCGCCTTCCCATCACTTTGAATCAGAAACCCGAGGACTTTCGGCGAGCGATCCGTGTCAACTCGGATGCGCTGAGCCTACGCGATTTGGCGGCCTACGTTGAGCGCCTCCGGCAAGATGGGTATAACCCCGCCCGCTACGCCGCCGACCTCTTCGGTCGGACGGCATTTCCCTTCGTATGCCTGATCATGGCCTTGATCGGAGTCTCATTGAGTTTGATGGAAACGGGGGTGCGCGGCGCCGGAATAGTGAAGGGTGTCGGGTATAGCCTGCTGATCGGCTTCCTCTACTGGTCTACCCATTCGGTAGCCCTTGCGCTGGGGCGGAGCGACGTCGTGCCGCCTCTCCTGGCCGGTTGGTCCGCCAACATCTGCTTCCTCGCGTTCGCCGGTTACCTCTTCCTGCGTGTACGCCAATAGACGGGTTTACGAAGAGAACAGGTTGCGCCAGAAGATAATCTTGGCATTGAAGTACCCGGCCCAGGGGAGGAAAAATGCTGGATAAGCCCCTACTTGGTCGACAAAATAGGCCGTCATGGCGAATTGGGAGCAGACCCCAACGGCATATGCGGCCCAAACGAACCGGCGACCCTGGTGGACTGGACCGGAGACCGAAACGCTTTTCCCCACCCGCTTATATTCTTTCGCAGCATCCAATAGTTTCAACTTTCGAGCCAGGTATTCCGGGCAGATCGTGACAAGGTAGCGCTCATAGCGGGCATGCCCCCACCCCCAGAGGGCCCCAAAGAGAAGCAGGACGGTACTCCCATACACGGCTCCTGGCGAAAGATCGTCTTGGACCCACATCATGACAATGCCTCCGTAACCGGCGAGCAGAGCAACCATTCCCAACGGAATGGTCGGCAGCATCAACCGACTCTTGAGATAGAGACGTGCGCGTTCCATTTCCTCTTCACGGCGTTTGGCGGTCACGATCTTGGGCATATAGGACCTTCTAAGTGGTCGCGCAATTATAACAGGGCGCGATGTTCGTCGGTCGTCATCAATATATCGCAGGTTCAGCGGTTGCTTCCCCTACATCCTGCGTATCAACTGGGATCGGAGAACTCGTCCTCAGCGCATGACCGATTCGGTGTCAACAACGGCTTTCTCGCTGTCTTGATGCAGGCGCGCCGCACCCTGTTCGCGTCTGACGGCCCCGCATGTGCCTTCTTGCGGGATGCCTCGCACGCCGCGGCCCTCCATGCGGTATTCGTAGGCTGCAGGGCTTCGACCTCGCACTTGTCTTGAGCTTCCTGTCATCCAACCTTCAAACCATCCGACCAGTCTGGAGCCCACTCGTTGCTGCAATATGGCTCCTCAGAAACCTGTCCACAGCTTCTGGGGATACCATGGGGATAGCCTTGTGCACGTCGGACCATGGAGCTACCCATGCGTCTTTTGCTCCACCTTGCTTAAAATTTAAGCGAAAGTTCCATCACCGATCCAACACGTTAGACAGATTGCGAACCACCAAACTGGAGGGTCGCTTTGCCGACGGCTTCAAAGAGCTCAGCCACATGCAGATACGATGCCTACAACTTGTCGCGCTCCCACAGCACCTCCGGTTCGCCCTGCGTGATGGCCACCCAGCGGGCCAGCACGAACAGCGTGTCGCTCAGGCGGTTGAGAAATTTCAGAATGCCCTGGCCAACAGGTTCTTCTCGCGACAGCCGAACGCACACCCGCTCCGCCCGACGACATACGGTGCGTGCGTGGTGGAGGAGAGCAGCGACCTTGCCGCCTCCCGGGAGGATGAACTCCCTGAGCGGGGGCAAGTCCTTCTGGCAGCTATCAATCAACCGCTCCAGGCGGGTAACATCTTGTCCGGTCACCCGCGGCATGTTTTTGAACTCCTGGCCGGGAACCGTTGCCAAAATTCCGCCCGCATCGAACAATTTGTTCTGAATCCAGCGGAGTTCTTCCTCCACCCGTGCGGCGGAGGCGTTTGTGCCGACCATACCGGCGTTGAACGCCCGCACGACGCCCACGACCGCGTTCAGTTCATCCACCGTGCCGTACCCCTCGACGCGCAGACTGTCTTTCCAGACCTGCTGCCCGCCGGCCAGTCGAGTCCGACCGGCATCCCCTGTTCGCGTATAGACTTTTGTGATCCGCATGACCGTCCTCCTGGGCGCAAACCCCTAAAATGTCTCAAAGCGATAACTGAGCCCTCCATAGACCGCAATGCCGGGCGCCGGCACGACAAAACGTTCCACTGCCCCTCCGCCGGTGAGGTTATTCGTCGCGATAAACCCGGCGGCAGAATATTTTTGATCCAAGAGGTTGTTGACCATCACAAAACCTGTCAGACGGCCTCCGGGCACAGGCCGTTCGTAGGACACACGACCATTCAACACGAAGTAGCCGGGCAGGCGTGGCTGGACGTTCTCCTCGTCATTGACGTGGAATTGCGTGCTCACATACAAACCTATCAGTGAAAGGGTCCACTCCGGCTGCGGGTGAAAATTCCCGGTTATGCTTAACCGGTGTTTGGGCACGAGCGTGAAGCTATCGCCTGGATCGATCACGCGGGTTGCCGAGAGTTTGAATGTGGTTAACGATTGCGCCTCGGTAAAGGTGTAGTTTGCCTGACCGTCCAAGTAGTTGTTATATTTCGCTTTGAGCGTCCCCTCGAACCCACGACGCCTAGACTTCTCAATGTTGCGGTTCTGACCATCTTGAGGACTGAAATCGCAAAGCAGGCAAGTGAAGAAGATTTCATCTCGGACATCGGCTTGAAACAAGGCCAATGCTCCCTCACCCCAGGTCCCCAGTTGGCTCTTGTAGCCAAGCTCATAGTTGTGGGAACGCACCGGTCTTAGATTCGGGTTGGACCCGAAAGGCCCCAGCGAGAACAATTCCAAAAAGGTCGGCACCCGAAACCCTTGGCTATAGTTGAAATACACGCTGGTTTGCGGAGTAAACAGGTACGTGAGCCCTCCCCTTGGCGTGGTTCTACTAAAGCGCTTATTCCCATTGTTACTCGAGTCGAGATTATCCACAAACTTAAGCTGATCGTGGTCAAACCGGACTCCGGCCGTGAGGAGCAGTTGCGCAGTCAGGTTGAAGGTGTCCTGAAGGTAAAGTCCCCAAATATCCTCATCGGTGGAACTTACGGTGACAAAGTCCGGAAATGGGGGGGCTTGGGAGCGAAACCGGTTCCCGAAGTCGTTCCGGGTAAGTTCGGTTCCAAGGACCAATTGGTTTCGGTGTCCCATGAGCGTCGCGTCGTGAGTGAGTTGGGCCGTCCCTCCCCTCGATTCAGTCACAAGTTGGCTTTTTGTAATCGGAAGAGACCCGCCCGGAAAGAAGGGCTGATTCACGGTGAACAGTTCCTGTCCAAGGCGACGGTAGTACGCGTTGGCATTTAGTGAGAGACCCAGGGGAAGGGTCTGACGGCCGGTGACCCTTACAAAATTGGTTTCAGAATCGAAGAAATCGCCGGGCGTGAAGTTTCGTTTACGATCAAAGGCCGCCACGCTGAGCGGCAATGACCCAGCCTGCAACAGTCGAGAGTTTGCATAGGTATACGAAACAGTGAGGTCGGTTTGTTCTGTGGGTCTAAAGCCGAGTTTTCCAAAGAAACGCGAAATCCGGGCGTCCGACTCGTCCCTAAACCCATCCTCAATCTCCCGGCTGAAAGTGCCGTAGTAGTCGAACTTCCCTATGGGTCCACTTGCCTGGATCGTGTACCGTTCCCGATGGAAGCTTCCGAACAGCGTGTCGGCCGTCGCCTGGCGTTTCTCCGGGTCCCGCTTAGTAATGATGTTAATCACACCGCCTAAGGCATTCTTGCCGTAGACGGCGGATGGCCCCGGGAGAATTTCGATCCGCCCGATCGTCTCCAAGGGGATCAGGTCGAAATTGACGGTGTTGAAATCCGGTTCGTTCACCCGGACTCCATCAACAAACACGCTCGTGCCCCCTACCGGCTGCCCGTTGAACCCTCGGAGGTCAACGGTGTGCTGAAAGGCGCTGCCCACCTGGTCGAACATCACGATGCCGGTGGCGTACTGAATGGCTTCTTGAACGGTCGTGGCGCCAAGTCGCTGAATCTCCGCGGCCGTGATGACGGTGACCTTGGCCGGCAAACTCCTCACGTCCACCGGTTTGTCTGGGAGACGGGTACTGGATACGACGACCTCCTCGAGGACGTGTGAAGAAGGATCCACGGCAAAGACGCGCGTGGTTGGGCACAGCAGTAGGAGTGAGATACACAGGCGGGCTGAGACCGCACTTCGACTGGACATGACGATACCTCCCTTTGGCTCGAAGGGTAGTTCTGGAACGACGCGGGTGTCCTGACTTGCGGGTCTTCGCCTCTCCTGCGCCTTCCCATGCGCCCGTGTGCGCACAGTGGTATCTCTGCAGGAGTGCTCTCCGCTCACAGTGGCGGCACCGTGATGGATTTGCACCATCTTCCCCGGAACCTGTCGTTCCTGTTCCTAAACCTTCCTCCCTACGATGAGTTGTCCCTGTATCCTCACCTTGATCCGCCCTCGCCGGGGGATACGCCCGATCGAGGACACAAAGAACTGGGGAAAAGGATGGGCTGCCGGGAATTCCGGTGGACGGGCGTCGGCAGGGTGATCCGCGGAGTCCCCGCCTCAGGATGCCGGTCAATGAGCACATCGCACCCGTACACTTCGCGGATGTGTTCGGCGGTCAGGACCTGATCCGGCGGACCGACCCGAAAGACGCGCCCTTCGCGCAACAACACCAACCGGTCGCAGTACTGACCGGCGAGATTCAGGTCATGCGAGACCAGGACCACCGTGACCCCGCGGTTCCCGTTCAGGTCTCTGAGAATGGCATAGATTTCCAACTGATGGTTGATGTCGAGAAAGGCGGTCGGCTCATCCAGTAACAAAATGCCGGGCTGTTGGGCCAGTGCCCTCGCAATCATGGTCCGTTGGCGTTCCCCGCCCGATAATTCCTGAAAAGTCCGATTGGCCACCGGCAGGATGTCCATGGCCTGCATCGCCGAGCGAGCAATGTGGAGATCCTCCGGAGAATCCCATCCCCACCCCTCTTGGTGGGAGAACCGTCCCATCAAGACAAGCTCCGTCACCGTAAACGGGAACTGCACGTGACTCTCCTGAGGAACGACGGCGACTTGGCGGGCGACCTTCCGTGGGGGGAGAGTCACCAGATCTTCCCCATGCAGGATCACGCGTCCTTGATCGGGACGCAGGAACCCCGCCATGAGTTTCAACAGCGAGCTCTTCCCCGCCCCATTGGGCCCGATGAGACCGAGGACTTCCCCTGCGGTCACTTCCAACGAGAAATCGCGGAGCACCCAATCCCGGATATACCGGAACGACACATCCGTAAGTCGGTAACAAGGTCCCATCGGCGTTACAGAATCTGCGCCCCGCGGTTCCTGACCAACAGGTAGATGAAAAAGGGCCCGCCGCATAACGCGGTGATGACGCCCACCGGCAGTTCCGCGGGAGCCAAGAGACTGCGGGCCGCCGTGTCGGCCGCCATCAGAGAAACGCCGCCGACCAAAGCGGCCCCCGGCAAGAGGAGACGGTGATCGGCTCCCAGCGTCATGCGGAGCATATGGGGGATGACCATTCCCACAAAGCCGATCAGCCCGCTGACGGCCACCACGGCGCCGGTCACAAGCGCGGACGTAAAAAAGATCATGCGTTTGACCCGCTCGACGTCTAACCCCAGCCCCCGGGCCGTTTCCTCGCCAAGAGCCAACACATTCAGGCTCCGAGCCTGGCCACACAGCAGTCCGACCCCCACGGCCACTGAAACCGCCAGCGCCCCTATGCCCGCATAGCCTAACGTGGTGAGATTCCCCATGAGCCAGAAGAACATCCGGAAGGCGCTCGTCGAGTCGGCCAATGAGGTAATGAACAAAATCAACGCGGAGAAGATCGCGTTGATGATCACCCCGGCCAGCAGGAGGGTATGGACCGGCACCTGCCCGTTTTTCACGGCCACCCGGTAAATGGTGATGATCGTGACCCCGGCGCCGAGGAACGCGAACACCTGGACCGGCGAAAACCCCGCGACCGCCCATCCGACTCCGATCTGTAGGGCCAGGATGGCCCCCAGCGCGGCCCCACTGGATACTCCCAAAATAAACGGGTCCGCCAGGGGATTGCGGAGCAAGGCCTGAAGCGCGACCCCCACGGCAGCCAGGCTCGCCCCTACCAGAAAGGCTAAAAGAATCCTCGGCAGCCGAACCTCCAGCACGATCACGGACCGGTTGACACCGGACGCGCTTTCCCCCGCATCGCCTTTGCCGCCGTCCAGGAGAATGCGGGTCACTTCGGTCAAGGGAATACGCTCGGACCCGAATTGGAGGCAGACCACGGCCCCTACTAACGAGACGGCCATGAAAAGGACTATCACGCGGCTCCAGCGACTCACCGTGAGCGCGGGCAACGGCAAGGCCTCCGACCGAAAACCGGTGTGGGCCGGTATCTCCATTCAGTTCTTCGCGCCTCCGGTGGAGGCAAACAGCTTGGGATGGAGCAACCGCGCCAGAAGTTCCACCCCGTCAATGACACGGGGGCCCGGACGATTGATCAGATCTCCGTTGATCTGATGGAGGCGGTTGCGGGCCACGGCCGAGAGGGTCGTCCACCGGCGCCAAAACTGCTGCTCCGCTTCCGGGATGCCCTCCACAATCCCGACCGGAAACAGGATGACCTCGGGGTCCTGTCGGAGTATCTCCTCGACGGACACTTTAGGGTACGGGGTGGGGGCACGCCCCACGACATTGTCACCCCCGGCGACTTCAATCATGTGATGGATGAAACTCCCCGGCCCCACGCTGATGAGAGGGTCGCTGTTGACCACGTAGAACACGCGGACCCGCTGGGCCGACGTGGTCCGGCGACGGAGTTCGGTCAGTCGGTCCCGAAGAGCCTGCACGAGCCGGCGCGCTTCCGCGTCATGACCCACCATCCGGCCGATGGTGCTGATATGCCCCAGAATGTCTTCCAGGGTTTTCGCCGCAAGGACGAACACAGGGATTTTCAGTTGCTCCAGCTTGGCCACGATATCCGGCCGTACAAAGTCCTTGTTGCCGATGACCAGATCAGGCTTGAGCCCCAGGATGACCTCCAGATTCGGAATCGAGGAGCCGATCTTGGGTTTGGCTTTAGCTTGGAGGGGAAAATCGCAGAATGTGGTCACGCCGACGACCTCGGTATCCAACCCGAGCGCAAAGAGAATCTCGGTGACGCTGGGCGCCAACGAGACCACGCGGCGAGCCGGTTTCGCCAGGTACACCCGGCGGCCCAGGTCGTCCAGAAAGGTTCGCTCCGAAAGATTGGTCATAAAGGGCATCCCGGTCAGGATGCCCGGCTGGCGACGCTTCATCTTCTTTGCCCCAAATAAAAAATCCTCAAGGCCATGGCATGGACCCTGAGGATTGCACCCGGACGATTTGAACCGGCACCCTCACCGCCCCTTGCCACGAGGGGAGGCTGGTCTGGACCCGGGTAGGTCTTCTGGCTTGTGGTTCGTCCTACTTCTCACGCCTTCCCGGCCCCCTCACCCTCCCCTCTCCCCATCGGGGAGAGGGACAGAGAGAGGGTCAGCCAGTGGCTTCCCGTGAGGTTCGTCCCCACTCACAGCGGCGGGACCGCAAGGGTATTGCACCCTTTTCCCTAGACCCGAGTCACCGCAAAATTATCACACACCCTAAAATAGGCACGCGACGAAGTCAAGCGCTTTCAGCCGACCAGCAAGGCGGCCTTTGCCATAGTCTGCAGGCTTTTGTCCAGCGCCTCCGCGAGGATTTTTTTCAAGGATTCGCCCTCCTTGATCTGTTTGCCCTCCTGCTGAACCACAAGAGTCCCATCCGCCACCAGGACCGCCAGGCCGTCCAGAATGCCCTCACGGTTGCGGGTCCCGTCCAACAATCTCAGCACATGGCGGTTAAATTCATCCAGGGTGATCGCCTCATGGCGCCGGTTGGTGACACGTCCGTCGGTTCTCGCCTGCTCGCGCGCAAGGGCGTCGGCCATGGGGCGATCGCTGACGTGCGTCGCGAAATCCGCCTTGTGTACGTGCAATTCAACCAGGTTCGCGGTATAGCTCGTGAGGATGTCGGCGCCCAAGGTTTGCGCCTGGCGAGCATGGGTTTCGCCGCCTTGGATCAGCACCGGCGCGAGTCGAGAACGAGCGGTGTTGAGCAGGTCGTCGAAGGTGACGGACTGCGGCCAGATTTCGGCGAGATACTGGAACGCGGCCTTGACCAATGGACCCGCGATCGTGAAGGTGCGACCGTTGGGGAAGCGGAATTCTTCCGGACGCGTGGACCGGAGATCCATCTGCTCCGAGACCGCCTTGGCCGCCGAGGCGATTCGCAAACGCATGACGTTGGGGGGGCCCAGGTTGCGCGTGAGCACCACCTCTTTCCGGCACAGGAGCGTTTGCCGGAAAGTCCGATTGCGCAGGAAGTCCATGTACTGCTCGGTGCGCACGATCTCATTGGAGACCCGCCGGAGCGTGTCGCTCACTTCTTTCGGGAAATTACCGGCGAGCATGGTGCTGAATTCGGCCTCGCCCAGATATTGCAGGTCATGGCGGCCGGCCCGTTCGCAGAATTCATGAAAGTAGATCGGCAGGTTGGCCTCTTCCAGATGGTCGTGAAGCAGATAGTAATCTCGATGCAGCCGCAGGAGGTCCAGCTCGTTTTTGAGCATGATCCCGTACGCGTTGTCTTTCGTCGGAACGGACTGGGCCAGAAAATCCAAGAGCGCGCGCGCCTGAGTCGCCCGCATCTGCGGCTCGGTAAATTGCTTCGTGTGATACAGCATCATATCCCTGATCATGCCGCGATAATGCCAACCGGGGTAGGTGTTGTAACTGATATAGGCCACGCCGTTGGGGGTCAGGTTGTCCCGGCAGATTTCCAAAATCTTGTCCTGCACCTCGTCCGGCACCCAGGAGTAGACCCCATGGGCGATGATGTAATCGAACCGTCCGAAATCCAAGGTCACGTCCATGATGCTCAGGTGTTGCACCTCGATATTTTTCAATCCCAGCGACGCCATCAGCGCCCTGCCGTCTGCCGCCTGACGTGCAGAGAGTTCAACCCCCACAAAACGGCTGTTCGGCAACGCATGGGCGATGGGGATCAGGTTGCCTCCGCTCGCGCAACCCAGCTCCAACACCCGGCACCGATCAATCGGCTGCGGAGTCATGCCGAACAGCGTGCCCAAGGTCGCCAAACGATCGGGGTGCGACTGGGGAAAGGGTTGGCTTTCGTAGGGCACTCTGTCGTAGCTATAGGGGATTTCGTCGCTCATAGAGGATTCCTTTGTGAGATCGGCCTCTCAACCCCGCAAGATGGTGGTCAATCTAGGACGCGGCTGATTCCGAAGTCAAGGGCTTTCAAGCGGTTGACCCTGTCCGCGGAGCCGACTAGAATGCGGGGAAGACGCTTGCGTGAGGTATTGGCACATGGGTCGCTACGTCATGCTCACGGCCTTCGGGCAGGACCGCCCCGGCATTGTCGCCGCGTTGGCCGAAGGGTTGTACCGGCTCGGCTGCAACATCGAAGATACCTGCATGACACTCCTGCGGGGCGAATTTGCGATGATGGTGCTGGTGCGCCTGCCTGCCGAGCTTGCGCCGGACCGGCTCGCGGATCGTCTCACCCCTCAGACTCTCCCCCTGGGGCTCACGCTCCTTTGCCGGGAAATTTCGCCTGAAGCTGCAACCGACGCGCCCGGATCGCCTGCACCCAGCGTGATGCTGTCGGTGTACGGCGCTGACCGGCCCGGGATCGTGGCGCAGGTCGCGCGCGCGGTGGCCGATCAGGGCGGCAACATCACGGACATGAACACACGGGTCATCGGCTCCCCGGAGCACCCAGTCTATGCGATGGTGCTGGAGGTCCAGGTGCCTCCCGAATACCGGCTTGAGTCGCTCCATGAAGCGCTCGACCGTCTGAAGCCGACATTGGGCGTGGATATCACCGTACGTCCCATCGAGAGCGTCCAGCTCTAATCGTGGCCGTTCGCCCCGTTCTGCTCTATCCGGAGCCTATCCTCAAGCGACCCGCCGAGCCCGTCTCGTTAACGGATCCGGCACTGCCGAGCCTCATCCAAGACATGCTCGATACCTTGGGGGCCTCCCCCGGCGTAGCGCTCGCCGCGCCGCAAATCGGCTACCCTGTGAAGATTATCGTGGTGGATGTGGCACGCAAGCCGGGGACACAGGGGCACGGGTTGGTCGTCCTCGTCAATCCCCGCATCCTGCACCAGGATAGCGCCAAAGTCGTGCGAGAAGGCTGCCTCAGCGTCCCCCACTATACGGGCAATGTCCGACGTTTTGAGCAGACCATCGTCGAAGGGACCGCGCCGGACGGGCGGATCATGATCCTGACCGTCTCCGGGTTCGAAGCCTTAGCCTACCAGCATGAAATTGACCACCTGGAGGGGGTCCTGTTCCTTGACCGGATCGCCTCGCTGAGCACCGACTTGTTTCGAAGAAAGAGGGGTTAAAACAGCAGGGGCGGGGTTGCTCCCCGCCCCTGCGAATCAGGAGGGCATAAAACCCTCCCCTACGGTTGCGTGATTACCGCGTCTCGCCCGCGCAGCGGAACCCCACGGAATTCGATCGTTGGCTGGGGGACAGGTACATCCGCCCCGCCACCCTGGCGATCGCAGGCCGCTTCGACCAGGACCCGCCGCGAATCACTTTTTGGTCGCCCACCGAAGGGCCGGCGGGGTTCTTGGAAGGCGACGACTGGTAGTAGGCCTTGCCGTACCAGTCAAGGACCCATTCCCAAACGTTCCCGACCATGTCGTACACGCCGTACGGGCTCTTGCCGGACTCGTAGTTGCCGACGGCCGTCAGGCTCTTGCCATAGGTGAAGGAAACCCCGGACGCGTAATTGGTGAACAACGGCCCCGGCTCGTCGTTGCCCCAGGGATACTTCCGCCCGTCCTCGCCGCGCGCGGCCTTTTCCCATTGCGCTTCGGTGGGGAGCCGCTTGCCGTAGTATTCGCAGTACTCATTGGCTTCCAACCAATCCACGCCGACGACCGGCCGATTGCCGTCTTCCTTGAGGTTCGCGCGTTCCCAGAAGTCCGGAGGCTCGGCCCCGGACTTCTTCAGGTAGTCGGCATACTGGGCTACCGTGACCTCAAACTTATCCATCGTGTAACCGTCCACATACATTTTCCGCTGCGGACTTTCATCGGGCTGGCCGTCGCCGGGCTTGCTCCCCATCAGGAAGTTCCCGGCCGGGATCGTCACGACCGGTGACAGGTCCTTGGCCTTCGGGGTGGCATAGGGACGAAGGGTCGCTTCGACGATCGGCTGGGCGCCTTCAATCACCGTGGGCGCCTTGGCGGCGGCCGTCGCGGCTTGCCGCTCCAGTTCTTCCGCGGCCTTCAGGCGGGCTTGCTGCTCCTCTTCGGCTTTCTTCTTGGCCTCCAGCAGCTTGCGCTTTTGCTCTTCCGCCTGGCGCGAGAGCGCAGCCAGCCGTTCTTCCTCGCCTTTGCGCGCGGCTTCCTCTTGGCGCTTGAGAGCGGCCAACCGTTCCGCGTCCACCCTGGTACGCTCCTCAGCCAGACGTTTCTCTTCAGCCAGGCGCTTCTCCTCGGCAATGCGGCGTTCTTCCGACGCCTTCCGCTCCGCCTCTTCTTGCTTCTTCTTCAGCTCGGCCAGCCGCTTTTCCTCACGCTCTTGAGTGGCCTTCATTTCGGCTTCCAGGCGCTGGCGCTCCTCATCCTGCCGCTTCAGTTCGGTCACCCGCTGGCGCTCGCGCTCATCCGCTTGTTTCTTCAGCTCGGCCAGCCGCCGCTCCTCCGCCTTCCGCTCTTCTTCCTGTCGTTTGATCTCGGCCACCCGCTGGCGCTCACGCTCCTCCGCTTGTTTCTTCAGCTCGGCCAGCCGCCGCTCCTCCGCTTTGCGCTCCTCATCCTGCCGCTTCAGTTCGGCCAGGCGCTGGCGCTCACGCTCCTCCGCTTCCTTCTTCAATTCGGCCAGCCGCCGCTCCTCCGCCTTCCGCTCCTCCTCGGCCTTCTGGCGCGCCAGCTCGGCTTCCCGCTTCCGCTCTTCCGCTTCCCGTTTCAGAGCCGCAATCCGCTCCTCCTCCGCCTTGCGGCGAATCAGTTCAGCCTGACGAGCTTCTTCTTCCTGGCGCTTGAGCTCACCCTGGCGAGCTTCCTCCTTCTCCGCCTCCTGCCGTTTGCGGAGCTCCGCCAACTTTCGCTGCTCTTCCTGGATGCGGGCCTGTTCGGCTTTCTCGCGCTCCTTGAGCTCCCGCGCACGCTGTTCTTCCGCTTTCCGTTCCTCCTCGGCCTGTTTCGCCTTCAGTTCGGCTTCACGTTTCCGCTCTTCCGCTTCCTTCTTCTGGGCCGCCAGGCGCGCCGCCTCCGCCTTCCGCTCCGCCTCAAGTTTCTCGCGGGCCAACTCGGCCTCGCGCTTGCGCTCTTCCGCTTCCCGTTTCAGAGCCGCAACCCGCTCCGCCTCTTCCTTTTCAAGTTTCTGGCGGGCCAGTTCGGCTTCGCGCTTGCGCTCTTCCGCTTCCTTCTTCTGGGCCGCGATCCGTTCCGCTTCGGCCTGGCGTTCCCGCTCGATCTGCTCGCGCTTGGCCTGCGCCTCGCGCGCCTTCTCTTCCAAGGCCTTCTTCTGTTGCTCGAATTGCGCCGCCGCCGCCAAGCGCTCTTCTTCCACCTTCTTGGCGCGCTCGGCGGCCGCCTTCAGGCCGGCCTGGCGTTCTTCGGACTCGCGCCGAGCCTTCTCTTCCGCCGCCCTGACCTCGGCGACAAGACGTTGCTCCTCAGCCGCCGTTTCACGCGCCGCTTGCTCTTGGGCTTCCTTGAGGCGGGCCAGCATGGCTTGCTTCCGAGCGGCCATCTCTTCTTGTTGCTTCTTCAACGTCTCTTCAGCTTTTTTGAGCTGCTCCTCGATTCCGCTGAGCTCGGCCTGCGAGGCGGCCACCTTCGCCCGTTCGGCCTCAAGCCGAGCCACATCCGCGGGGTCCGGGCCGGCTCCCTTCTGCAACTCCCTGCGGAGACGGAAGACGAACTGCCCGCCCTCATCACCCGCGGCGACGACCGGAGCGCTGCGCGGCAACTGGCCCGGCACATCGTTCGAGACTTTAATGGCCAGCGGCTCGATGATGTCCTTGGCCAGCAGGTATGGGCCGGTGTTCTTCTCGAGGATCTTCATGAAGTGCCACGCGAACGTGCTGTGGCCCTTCTTGCTCTTATCGGCGGCATCCGGCACCGGATAGAGACCGCCCGACGCCAACACCCACCGCGACTTCTCTTGATAGAGCTCCTTGATGGCGCTCTTACTGAGACCCAGCGCGCGCGTCTTCCCCATCAAAGACCCGCTGAAGCAGGAATCAGAGACCATGTAGATATGCCGGGCCGGAATGTTGGCCAGGTAATCCTTGACCTGCGAGTTAAAGATATAGGAGGATGGATCGTCCAGTTCGGCATCGGAGGGGATCCAGTACCCCATCCCCTCCGATTTCTCTTTCTCGGACTTGTCCTTCCCGGTCGTCTCCCACTCCCCATGACCCGCGTAATAGATGAAAAGGCTGTCCTTGTCGGTCAGGCGGCGTTTGAGCGACGCGAACGCGCGGATGATGCTTTTCCTACTCGCCTGGTCGTCATAGAGCTCGACCATCCGTTCTTTGGAAAACCCATAGCGGTCCACCAACACCTTGGACACCGCCTCGGCGTCCTTGCGCGCGGCATCAAGCTGCTTGTCCTTGTCCATCGTGGGATACTTATTGATCCCTATGACCAATCCCCAGTAATTCCCCTCGATGAAATCCTCATCGGCAGCCCCCGAGGCGCCCTTCGCCCCCGGCGCCGTGATCGTCACCCCGCGGGACTTTGCGGCATCCCCGGGCTTGGCATCGTCCGGGGCCTGAGGGTTGGCATAGAGCAGCGGCAGGCTGATGACCAGCGCGAAGACAAGGCCCAGGGAGAGTCCTGTGCAAAAGGCGGTGAGGCGGCGCGTCCCTGCGCCGGAGGTGGAAGAGCTTTGCTGTAGGACCGGATGGCTGACCTGTTTCATAGTACCACCCACAACGCTCTCTTCCTTCAGTCGAATCTCTGTCGGAAAGAGGTTATCTCTGGTTACGGAAATCCTTCGTTGCCATAAGTGAGCAATTTTAGTACCAGTTGAACCGGCTCTGTCAAGACCCCACCCCAGCGCGAAACTCATTGGAAGAATCAGGGGTTAAGCCCATGCGCCTCTTCCTTCCACCACAGGACGCCTCTCATCCACGACTCGACTCCGGCAGTTCTGCGTGGAATTCCATGGTGTTAGGCCGCGTGCTACTTAGCGGAGACCTCGCCTCTTCTTCTTTTTGTCCTCGTCTTCTCCCTCCTCGCCACTCGGTGTCTCGATGATGGGGTCTATGATCTTCACCCCCACCGGCTCTCCACCGACCTCTTCCCCGCCGCTCACACCGCCCACCACCTCAATGGTCTCGGAACCGAGAGACTTGAAAACGTTCTCCGGGAGCCTGCCGCTGGTCAGCAACTCGGGCGGACCATGGATGATGCCTGAAATGACGGCGGATATGATGGACGACACTAATTCGGCAACCTTGGCATTGAAGGACTCGAATGCGCCTCTTTCACTGAAGACTCTTGCGCCCGTGGTTGAGCATAACGGCGCCGAGGTGGCCCCAGTCGTCCCGCAGAAGACCCCTGCGGCACCCTCACTGCTGGCGACGAAGACCCCTACCCCAATCCCATCCACGTCCCCATGGCCGATACGATCAGGATTGGACGACAAAAAGACGATCGTCGAGCCCTTGACATTGGGGTCATTCGGAGGCTCAAAGAAGAAATCAAACGCCGAGCCGTCAATTTGTCGCGCGCTATCTATGCGGATCGCATGCGCGCCATTCGCGGCAAGCGAACTGACCTGGCCGAGCACAAGAGGGTGCGGAGAAAAGATGTTGATCCCGTCGGTAATCAGCGTCCCATTTGAAAAGGCTCTGAGATTAATGACTTGCCCTGGCACCGACGTCATAACCTTCAAAGGGGACCCTAGAGCGAAAGGATCCTGGGTCACTCCCCCAATCGTGGCAATCTCGCCAAGGGAGGACCCTTTCAGACTGGTGAAAGGAGCACCGATCCCGCCCGACCCCGTGATGGCCCCCTTGGCAGTGGCAAATAACGCGCTGGTGGTGGTTATCGGCGCATTCACCGTGATGGCACCGTCAGAGATGAGCGTAAGAAAATTATCGGGAGTACTAACACCGGGAGGATACAAAGGTGAAGTACCAAAGTTGAATGGAGTGTCGGCCGTAATACTCGGAGCCGTCACTTCGAGGTCTGGTCCGAAAAAGGATGCCACACCAAAGGGATTGAAGGCAACTATCTTACCGTCGAAGGCTCCGAGATCGGCAAGCGCAGCGGTGAGGTTCAACGTCACAACTCCGCCGATAAGATCACCGCCGGTGTTGATGGCTTGGGCCAATGTCAGCGTGCTCACGTTCAACGTCACATTGTTCCCGAAAGCGTCGGTCGGATCGGCCGCCGTGATCCCGGCCACACCGGTCACCGTCCCCACCGTCAGGGCGTTCATATCCGTGTACGCAATGTTCCCATTCACGGAGGCCGCCAACGTGCCGACATCATTGGTCGCTGAGGTCAGCGAGAACGCCCCGAAGCCGAAAGAGCCGAAGCCATCGTTGCTCGTCAGCAACAGGTCCGAGGCGGTGATTGAACCGCTCATCTGGTTCACTCCGCCGAACAGCGGGTGCAAGGTGACCGTCCCCCCTCCCGCCATGATGTCGCCGGCCAACGTCAGCGTGCTACCCGTAATGAACGTGATATCGCCGCCGCTGCTCGATGCGCTCATCACCGTCAACGCGTTCGGATCAGACACGTTGATCAAGCCGCCGGCGGTCGTCGCGTTCAAGGTCTTCGCGTTGATCTCCAGCTCGTTCCCGGCGCCCGCCGCGCCGATCGTCCCGCCGCCGGTCGTCTCGAGCGTGAGGGTGCCGCTTATCACGTCGGCCGCTCCGTCCACCAGCCCGCTTACGATGTTTCCCGCATTGGTAATCGTAGTGGTGCCGCCCGCGTTGAAGACACCGCCGAATCCACCGCAGCAGAAAAAGAAGTTTTCCAAGGTGAGGGTGGCTGCCGTGTTACGAATTGTCACATCGCCGGCCCCGGAGAAGAAACCGTTGCGCACGCTGAGCCGCGAGACCGTGGTGTCCAGATCAACGCCCTGTTCCGATCGAATGACGAGATCGGCGGCGGTGATGTTATTGGTGCCGGCCCCGTTTGCGTCCAGCACGCCCCCGTCCTCCGTGCGAATAAACACCCCGCCCGTTCCGGCGTCGACCGAACCCACCGTGATATTCTGCGTGGCCCCGCCGCCACCGGATCCACAGCCACCAGCCGGTGCGCATTCAACGCCGAAGAAAACGCTGTTGTCGTTCGAGGTGATCAGCGACGTCGCATCTTGGATGATCCCGCCGGTCCCGTTCCCATCATTATCCGAGATCAATTCGATCGTGAAACCGGCTCCTGTGGTATCCGCTGTAAGATCGGCATTAATCAACAGGTCCCCGTTTGCTCGGAGGCTGAGCCTTCGGCCCGAACTCACGGCATCACTGACCGTCAAGTCGCCGGTTGCGCTGATCACGACGCCGCCGTTGGTGTTGCTGACCGCAAACCCCGCACCCAAGTCCTTCAAAGTCAGATCCCCGGTATTGTTGATCTCAATCCCGTTATTCGTATTCGTCGCCTGGAGGTTCGACACCTGCGTGGGCAAGGGGTTAGGCCCACAAAACTGGCATGCTGGTCCAATTCCATTAACCGCAGTCAGTATCAGATCGCCTGCGAGGACAGTTCCGCCGCCTGCAATGATCCTATCCCCAGCGGTGAGCGTCGTAGCCCCCGCGCCACTGTCAATGTTGTTCACCACATTGATGGAACCAGCCGTGGCCTCGAGCACGATGCTCCCACCACCCGTGTTGCTCACGCCCGTGCCGAACACGCCGACGTTCAAGTCCCCCGTGGACTGCGTCAACGCAAGGTCGCCGCTCTTCGTATTTGTCGCCGACACGTTCGTCACGGCCAACTCGATCGGATCGGCCACAGTCCCGATCCCCGTCTTCGCCGACAGCACCGCGTTCGCCGCCGTAATGTTATCGGCCCCCGCATTGCCGTCAATAATCGCCCCGGTGGTCGAAGTCACGGTGACGGTGTTCAACGCCCCCGCATCCAGCGATCCGAGGTTGATGTCCCCGGCCTGAGTGAGCGTGATGTCCTCTTTCGCGCTCAAGTTGAGGACGGTTGCCGGGAAGATGTCCCCATTGAGGATCAGCGAACCGAAGCCGTCGTTGTCGCCGAAGCCGGCCAAGAGTGAAACGTTGCCTGTACCCGATTGCACCGTCGAGCCAGGCTGGAGCACGATACTATCGCCCGCCCGCAGGATCACATCGCCGCCGGTTGATTCCACGGTGACCCCACCGAACACGGTCAGGTCGTCGCCCGCAATCATTGCAGGGTTTTCCACTGCGGTCGCGGTCAAGGTGTCTTTGCTGGTGGTGTCCACGCTGAACGTGAGGGGACTGCTCGCGGTGATCGTGGTCGCCCCGCCGAGATTCGACGAAGTCGCCAACGCGCCCAGCGACGCGATGGTCAGCGGCCCGGTATTGTCAATCTGCACATTGCCGGACGTCGTATTGCTGAACGCAAGGTTCGTGACCACGGTCTCTAAGGCATCACCGTCGCCGATCCCCGTCTTCGCCGACAGCACCGCATTCTTCGCCGTGATGTTCGTGGCCGCCCCATTGTCGTCCTTAATCGCCCCGTTGGTCGAAGTCAGCGTGACGGTGCCCGACCCCGCATCCAGCGACCCGAGGTCAATGTCCCCGGCCTCTACGAGCGTGATGTCTCCTACCGCACTCAAGTTGAGGGTGGTCCGAATGATGGCCCCAAGGAGGTTCAGCACGCCGCTGCCGTCCAAGTCGCCGAAGCCGGCCTGGAGGGTGACGGCGCCCGCATCCGATTTCACCGTCGAGAGCGCCATAAGATTAATATCATCACCGGCCCGCAAGATGACATCGCCGCCGGTCGAACGTACAATGACGTTGTCGTTCACGGTCAGGTCATCGGCGAAAACGCCCGGGTCGTTGATTTCGCCCGCCGTCGCGGTCAACGTACCGGCGCTGGTGGTGTCCACGCTGAACGTGAGGGGGCTGGTTGTGGTGATGGTGGTCGTCCCGCCGATGTTCGACGAAGTCGGAAGAGCGCCCACCGCCGCGATGGTCAGCGCACCCGAATTCGTAATCTGCACATTGCCGGACGTCGTATTGCTGAAGGCAAGGTTCGTTACCGCCGTCTCGATGGGGTCGGCCGAGCCGATCCCTGCCTTCGCCGAAAGCGCAAGGCTCGTCGCCGTAATGTCCGTGCCGAACAAATTGCCGTCCAGGATCGCCCCATTGGGTGAAGACAACGTCACGGTTGCACCGGGGATGGTGATAGCCCCCGCAACGCTCAACCCTCCAGTGCCTGCCGTCAACGAAAAATTGAACGGGCTCCCGCTGTTTGAGACAGGTCCTACGAGAACATTCGTCAAGTCGTCACTGATGGTTAAAGAAGAGATATTGGGCACATCCGCCACGGCACGAGTGAAGCCGCCAAGATAGGTCGTGATCGTGAGATCCGTCAAATTATTGAAGTTGTTACTCACAAAAAAGTCGCGTGCCTCGATGATCAATTTCGCGGTTACGGCGTCAACATCGTCACCGAATGACCCAAAAATGGAGCCCGTCGTTCCCGTCCGCAAGGTCACCGACCCGCTCGATGCGGTCAGGAACGTACCAAAGTCATGGACAATGCTTCCGCCCGTGGTCGTCGTGCCGGCCTGTCCGGTGGTCTGCACCGTGATGCCTCCGCCCACCCCTACCGCGATTTCTCCGATCGAGGCCGTCCCCGTCGCCCCCGCTGCATCATTCACCGTGATCACCACCGCGTTCGCCGTTGTGTTCCCCGTGGAGATCACGCCGCCACCTTGAATGAAGCCGTCCGCATCCGCTCCGGCGGTGTTCGCGTTGATCGTGACCGTGCCGGTGGTTGAAGAGACATTGCCAACCGACACGGAGCCGGTCGCCTTCAGGGTCACGTTGCCGCTGCCGTCGGCGGTCACCGGGTTGGACAGATTCATCAAGCCGCCCGTCGAGACCATCTGGATATTCCCGTTGTTCTGGGATGACACCGCGCCGAAGCCATTGGTGATGTCCCCGGAGGCGGTCACATCAATGGTCCGCGCCGAGTTCAGTCCCGCGATGTCGAAGGCGCCCGTGACATTGACGAAGATACCGTCCGTGGCCGCGGCGGACAAACCGGAAGTGGCCGACAAGGCCACGCTCGCCGCCACATCAATGTTGCCCGAACCGGGAGCGCCCACATTGCCCGCTACCGCAGACAGGGTCACCGTCCCGCCCGTGATCTTCGTGGCATCATTGCCGTCGTCCAGGATCGAGCCAGCCGTGGCCTTCAAGGTCACCGCCTGCGCGCCGGCCGCAATCGTGTTTACCGTCAAGTCGCCGGTGGTCGTTGTAATCGTCACCGGCCCGGCGGAAGTAACGGAAGAGAGCGTCACCCCGTCGCTTTCCGTGATGAAAATGCCGCCCGTGCTGTCGTTCGTCGCTGTGATCGTCCCGGCCTTCGTCAGAACGTTGGCTCCGACGGTCCCGATCGTGCTGCTCCCCCCGGCTCCACCCCCCGTCTTCAGACTCACCGTGCCGGAGCCGACATTCAACACCGTGCCTGCCGTCTGTGTGATGTCGCAAATACAAATGTTCGCGCCGTTCGACGTGTCCACCGTGATCGTGCCGCCCGACCCGGTCGTGATGTCGCGCAGCGCCGCGCTGCCGGTGCCGCTCGCCGTGTTCACGCGGATCGCTACCGCCGCAGCCCCGGCATCGCCGGTCGTGATCGTGCCGCCCACGTTCTGCGTAAACCCTTCGGCGCCGGCCCCGTCGTTGTTGGCATTGATGGCGATCACCCCCGTGGTGCCGCTGCCCAGCGGCGCCCCCAGCGTGACCGCACCCCCGCTGGAGAGCGTGATCTTGCCGCCGCCCGTATTCGTCGCCCCTGCGATGTTCAGCGTTCCGCTGGTGGAGGTGAGGCTGATATCGCCCGCCCCCCCCGCCACCGTCGCCGTAAAGTCCGCCCCGTCGCTCTCCTTGATGAAGACCCCGCCCGTGGCTGCGCTCGCCGTGACCGTCGTCACCGTCGTGTCAATGGCGTTATCGGCGGTGGCCGAGCCGATGGCCGCCGTGCTGGCGTTCAGGTTGAGCGTGCTCGCCTTAATGACCTTCGTCGTGGTGTCGCCGTCGGTGAACGACCCCGCATTCAGCGTCACCGTCTTCGCGCCGAAATCAACCGCCCCGCCCACCGTCAACACCCCGGTGCTTGTCGGGTTCTCCCCGATCACGATGGTCCCGGCCCCCGTGACCCCACCGGCGAGATCCGTCACTTCCGCCGCCGAGAGGTCGAACGTCGAGGCTCCCGCCAACGACATGGTCGTGGCGGCCGAGGCCGGCTTGAGCGTGAGCGTGCCGGTCGTCTGGAACGCATTGTTGCCCGTGTTCGCAGCGATTGCGATCTTATCGGTCGTGATGGTGATGGCCCCCGATCCGGTGGAAATATCGGCATCCGTCTGCGTGTAGGTCTTGCCCGCGCTTACGCTGATGCTGACGGGACGATTCGTCGTCGTGACCGGCCCTACGCTCAGATCACTCGCCGACGTGACGAAGATGTTGCCGGAGGCGCCCGTGGTGGATGCCTCCAAGCGGCCCGTGGTCTGTGTCCCCGTCGTCGCGGAGGGAGCTCCGATCGAAACGCTCAGCGGGGTCGAGCTGGTCCCGTTGTTGATCTCATCAATACTGCTCAGAATAATTTTGCCGGTGGAAACGGAACCGTTATCGTCGGTGGCCGTGCCGGTCACCAAGGCGTTGGCCGCGCTGAGCCCGATACCGCCGCTTACGACGCCTGTGCCGGCCGTCACCATAACTTTGCCGCTGCTGGCGACATCGGTACCGGTGTTGGACCCCGCCAGCGCGGCATTCCCCGTCGTCAGCACCCCGCCGGCATTACCGCTGACGGACGTCGCGGCCGAGACCGTGATGGATCCAGTGGTGGCCTGCTCATTGCCGCCGGTAAAATCAGCCAGCGACGCGTTACCCGTCGTAACCGCAGCGTTGATGGTCACCCCCGCTTGCGACGACGTCAGGGTGATTCCCCCGGATCCGATAATGCTGTCGTTATCATCTTCCGTCACGGCGCCCGTCGTGACCGCCGCGCCGATGGTCACCCCGGTTTTCCCCGATACGGCAATCGTGCCTGATGCGGCGGTCGAGGTGTTCCCGGTATTGTCCGCCTTGCCTGTCGTGACCGCGACATTGATGACGACATTGCTTTGCGACGAAGTCAGTGTGATTGACCCGGATGCGATATTACTGTTGTTGGCGGTTGCGGACGCGTCTCCTGTCGTTAATGCGCCGCTCACGGTCACGGTGCCGGTCCCGTTGATGGTGATGCTTCCGCTGTTGGTCCCGGCGGAAGGAGCACCCGTCGTCAGCTTGCCGACCGTAATCGGCGCCGCTTGCGGCGTGACCGCCCCGAGGACGCCGGTTTCGATGGTGATCGAGCCGCTCCCTTGTGTTTTGAACTCAAGGTTGGCTCCATCCACACTCGTCGTCAGGTCAATCCCGTCGGCGCCGTCGCCGACATCATTTCTGGTCCGGAGCGTAAGGTTCCTGCCGGCTTTTATCAGTATCTGGTTATCTGCAAAATCGCTCGTGGTCTGGACGCTGATCTTGCTCCTCGCTTCTAACACGATGTTTGCGTCGGTGCCTTCCAGCTCGCCCTCAAACACGAGATACGGGTCGGCATCCGTGTTATCAGCGAAAGCCACCTTCCCTTGGACGGAGTCGGAATCGTTCAGGTTTGACGCGCTCGCATCCGTGGTGTCGCTGCCGTCGCTGGCCGTCCCGGCTCTGAGTTCGATCACGTCAGGATCAAGGAGGAGCGTGCCGGTCAAACCCAACGGCGCGCTCAAGTCAACAAGCCCGCGATAACCGAGTCTCAGGTACCCCGACACCTCGACATTGCCGCCGTCGCCGCCGGCCGCGCCGCCGCGCGCGATGATGCTGCCGCTGAAGATCGTGTCGTTATCCGACCACACCACCACGTTGCCGGCGCTGGAATTCCCCACGCCGCTCGTGTCAATGGCGCCGGTGCTGGTCACGATGGTCATGTCGCTGGAGGTGAGCAGCACGCGCCCGCCCTGCGCGTTGTCCGCGCCACGCGCCAGAATTGTTCCGGCATGACCAACATACTGGCCTGCAAGCGTCACCTGCCCTTGCGCCGCTCCTGCCTCACCGGCCGACACGTCAATGGTGCCGTAGTTGGTGACCTCGCCGGCCGCGTTCTGCACCCTGCCCAGGTTGTTCTCCCAGCCGATGGCCCCGGTATTTTCCACGGGATCACTGGCTACCAGCTTTACGACCCCGCCGTGATCCACAAGGGAGGTCGCCCGGATCACGCCTTCCTGGTTCACCACCGACTTGATGACGTCGGTAACGGCACGGCCCGTCATCGTCACCATGCCGCCGTCGGCCTGGAGGGTGCCCGTGTTGGAGACGTAGGAGGTCAGGCTCTCGCCGCTCGGCCCGGTCACGCTGCCGGAGACGGCGTCGGTGACGACGAATTCGATCAGCCCGTCCCCTCGCATATCGAGGGTTGCGGCCTTGCCGGCGGCCAGCGCGATGGAGCCCAGGTTGGCCACGATGACGCCTTCGTTGCGGACGGCGGCGCCCAAAAGCGCAACGTAGCCGCCCGGTCCGGCCGTGATGACGCCTTGGTTGACGACCGCGGCGTTGGCGTAATTGGGATCCTGCGTGAAGCGGTAATTGCCTGCCATGAAATCCTGGTTCGTGATGTTCATGGTGCTGGCGGTCAAGGCGCCCACGTCCACGCGCGAGCTTGACGAGAAGAGAATGCCGCTCGGATTGATGAGGAAGATCTGCCCGTTGGCGGACAGCGAGCCGTAAATGCCGCTCGGCTCCTGGCCGGCGACGCGGTTCAGCGCAATGGAGGCCGCGGAGGGCTGCTGGAAACGGACGGCTTCGTTCACGGCGATGTTGAACGATTGCCAATCGAGGACCGCACGGTCGCTGAACTGATCCACCCGCAGGGAGGTGGCGGTCGGGGTGCTGACGGTCGCGGAGCCGGCGGCGACGGTGCCGCCTTGCGGCAGGGCCAAAGCGGTGGCGGGGGCCAGGAACGGCGCCAGGGTGCCCGCCATGAGTAGGGGCACGGCATGCCGTGCCCCTACATTCCGTTTCGCCCGACGAAGCGCCTTAGCTTTCCGACCGCTCATGAGATGACCTCCTTATAAGGACCTGAGAACTCGGATTGGGAACGCCACTCGCCCTGGTATCCGACTCTTATTCTCCCTCTTGTAATTAAGGGTCAATTATAGGCGTTACGCGCTTCTAAGGGTTATGATACCTACCGACAACTTAGGACAAATTCGCCGCCTGCTAGAAGCGCAGAGCGGCGCTCACGTACAGGACGCCGGCGGCGCCGTCGCCATAGACACCATTTAAGCTGATCCCCTGGTCCCGGCTGGTCGGACGCGAACGCCCGATGGCCGAGGCCCAGTCAATCTTGAGCGAGAGAATTCCGCCATCCACCGGCTGAGGCACGCCGAACGGGATGTTGATCCTTAACCCCCCGCCCGCACCGCTCAGATACCTGCCCCCCGCTTGAGGCAGTTCAAGCGGCGTCGCGAAGACACCGCCGTGATCAATGAAGGCCGTCACCTGAATCATGTCCTTCCAAGTCTGGCTGCTGAACGGGACCTGGGCGGACGATGGGATCGGCACGACCATCTCGGCCGTCGCCGCATAACCGTTGTCGCCGATCTGCTCGGCGATCGGGTAGCCCCGCACCGTGTAATAGCCCCCGATCGGAAAGCGTTCCGGTGAGAGCATCCGGTCGCTCGCCAACTGTCCCGTCGCGCGCAGGATCACGTAACTGTCGTTCAGGACACTCGGAAGAATCGGCAGGCCCTGGAGGAATGGAAGAGCCAGCGATTGGAAGCGCGCCACATCACCTGTGACTTTGCTCATCCGGCCCGGACCGGCGCCGCGACGAGGATCTGTAAGCGAACCGCTCCCTATGGAGAAACTCGTCCCGGTAGCCCCTAGCCCTAGAATCCCCGGGGAATTCTGCTTGGACGCCCCCCAGAAATCCACAAGGTAATGCCACGTCAACCCGAAGTAGGTCCGGCCCAGGAAGGGGTCACGGTAATCGCCGCGCAACCCAAGTCGGAAGACCCGGAGCTCGTCCTTGCTGACGAGCACTGGAGAAGGGCCGTCACTCCCCACAACGAGGCTCCGGACGGTCTTGAAGTCGAACCCGGCGTTGGCCGTGAGGCTGAACTCGCCGGTGTGGGTCAGCGTTTGGAGAATGTCCGCTGAGGCGATATCGGCTCGGCCGGTCGGACGTGCGAAAGCGAACTCTTCCCCGAGGACGAGTTCAGAGTGGACCCAGGTGAGCTGCACCTTCGTCCCGAAATTCGTGACGGGGATCAGGTACGTCACGTTTGTGAAAAACAGGTTGTCGTCTGACTTCGTTCCTCTGAGCGTAAGGTTGTCGCCGAGGCCGACGATATTCCCGATGCCGATTTCGCTGCCGTACAGCCAGGGACCGGACAAGCGTGATCCATAGTTGTTGATATCCAGCAACAGCTTATAGGGAAGCCGTTCCTTGGCCGTTAATTGGATATCCGTCAGGCCCCGCGTCTCGCCGGGCTTGAGGGCCGCCCGAACTTTCAGCCCGGGAAAATCGTTGAGCTCGTTCAAGGCCGTTTCCAACGAGCCTTCCTGGACGACGCCTCGCTTTTTGATCGGCTCCATCATGCGAAGGATGGTGGAGGACTTGTACCGGGTGTTCCCGGCCACCTCGATCTTTCCGACCTTGCCTTCGAGCACGGCTATCTCGACGACGCCTCCACGGATTTCCTGAGGCGGGAGATAGGCCTGAGCCAGAATGTAACCCTTGCCCGCATAGTGCTCGGAGACCCGGCCGGCCACCTCGTTCAACTCCTGGAGGGTCATGATTTGGCCGATGGCCGAGGCGACCACCTGTTCCAGTTCTGTCGCCTTGAGGACCGTGTTGCCGCTGAACTTGAACTGCGTCACCTTGACCTTGGCTTCGGCGCCTTTGGGAACGCGGGGACGGGCCGGCTTCTCGATTTGAGGAGGGGCCTTGGGCTGGGTGATTTGCTCTTGTTTCTTCTTCTGCTCCTCAGCCTGCCGCTGCTGTTCCAGCAGAACATCCGGCGCGGGCCCTTGCGCGGTCACTTGGGCCGGCGCGTTCGGGATCCCGGTGAGCCCAACCAAAGCGAGGGCGCCCATTCCCACGAGCCACCTGCTGATCGAAGGTTTCACGATTCCTCCTCTTCCATGTCCGACCATCGTCCTCATGCGCTGCTACTTGGCCCACCAGGGCGCCGCATCGGCAACCGCCCCCCCGGTGCGGTTCGCGACCGCCAGGAAACTCTGCAACGAGATCAGGTGGGCAAAGATCATCGCCAGGTACCCGCTCTTGAGGTACGCGGCTGCCTTGTCTGGCGCAAGGCCGACCAACTTCGCTTCATCCACGACCGTGGCATTGCGGACGGCAAACCTCGCCTGGTCTCCCCCACGCACGATGTCCACGTTGTAAGGAGTCAGCAGGTCATCCTTCTTTAGGGTTTCCAAAAACTGTTGAACCCGCCGGTGTTCGGCGTGGAAGAACCGCAGGAATTCGATTTGCCCCTGCAAGAACGTCGTCGGCGCGCCGTGATCGTCGAAGAGGGGCTCTCCGTGCTTCGGGTGAAAACAGCCGCTCGCCTCATCAAAGGCGATGTCGAAGTCGTCGGCCTGACCGGGGATCTCGGCCAGGACGAAGGGATACCGCCGAATGAACGCCGGCACGTAGGTCGCCGTCCACCGACCCTTGTCGTCCACGAAGGAGTTGACGCCTTCAGACAGCGACAAGACGGCTTGTGCGCTGATCATGCCGTCCGGGCTCTGGATAAAGACGATCGGGTACTGGCGGGACGCCATCGGGAACTCCGCCCCGATCAGCGGAACCGTCGTGAGCTTGCGGGCGAACTCAAAGTTGGTCAAAGGGGTGAACCGGAGCTTGGCGTGGGTGATGCGATTCAACCGCTCCGGACGCCCGTAGAGCAACAGTTCTGCCACGAAGACACACCCCAACGTTGCGTATCAGGCCTTGGTGTGCACCTTAGGTCCTGATACCTGGATCGGAAAACCCAATTTGGGAGGGATGCTATAGAAACCGATTTGAAAAAGCAAGGAAATTGTTACTAGTCAAAACCCCTCCGCGGAGTCCATGACCCCCTCTAGGAGAACATGCATCTCTGTAAGCCGCTCTGCTGTCAAGCGGACCCCAAACGCCGTCTGCGCCGAGCGGAGGTCTATGGCGTAGATGTTTCGGGCGAGGCCGGTCAGATCGGCCAGGATCTGCCCGATTTCGTGGTGGCGGTCTTCATAGACCGAGGGAGGCTTGAGGGAGGTAAAGCGCCGGTGCCGGGCCTCGATCTGTCGCATCCCGTAGTCGAGGGTCTCACTCAGATCGGCGTCCGGGAGGTCCTTTCGTTGGATCGCGGCAAACATGACATCGACCTGAGCCAGGCTGTTCTCGGCAATATCCCGGATGGCGCGCCGATACATCTGTTCCTTCATGGAAGGTGGACGCATCGCAGGCGCTTCGCCAACCGGCGGGAGGGCCGCAGGAGCGGGCGCGATGACAGCGGTCGGTTCGGGAACGTGGACCGGAGGAGGCGGGGTTGAAACGGAACGAGGGGGAAGGGTTCCAGGTGGTGGACTGTCCCCTGCTTCCGGTACCCGCGTGGAGAGATACTGGACACCCGCAACAATCAACAGCAAGGCGATGAAGGCCGACGCAATCAAGGACCGGCGCGTTTCGCGCACGTGCTGCGAGGGGGAAGCGTGAGGGCGCGTGAGCGAGGCATCCTGTTCCACGATTGACGTCCGGTCCACTACCGGCTCGATCTTGGGAAGGCTCGCAACGGCGATCTGGAAGTGCGTGGCCAGCGTGATGGGATGGATGACCACGGCCGCGCAGAGCGCCGACGCCGGTTTGAGGAGTTCCGCAGGGTCGCGGTCCGCCTCAACGAGGCGGCGGAGGAAGAGGGCGGTCGCCATCGGGAGAAAGTACTCGATCCCGTCCGCGCCCGCGCTGCAGCCGCTCGTCGCCAGCGCGTATTCGCGGGATGGGGCAAGAAAGCTGGAGGCAAAGCGGGGCGTGCTGACCATCGGATCGCCGGCTTCAAGTTGCACCGGGCATGAAGCGAACCGCGTGTCAATCCAGTTCCGCAGCACTCCCGCAAAGACTGGCTGGCGTTCCGGGGGGATGGCCGCAAAGGTCCGGGCCGTGAGAAAGGCGACATGGATCAGGGTCTCGCGGCGCTCGTCATCGGCGAGCGGAGGCGTGAACTCAATCCGGACGCATGCGCGCGTCCGGTCCAGGAACCCGATGGTGACGACGCTGCTCATCGCGAGGCTTCAGGGGCCTTCTGCTCCTGCCTTTCCCGCAAGGCCGTCAGCCGCTTCGTATTTTCCTCGAGCTTCGGCAACTGGTATTTGCGGTCAACCGCGACCACGAATTCGAGGAGGGCCACCGCCTCGGCTATCCGTCCCTGCTCTTCCCGGATCCCGGCGAGAAGATAAGATGCTCCGGCCATGCGCAGCTCATCCCGCAACCGGTGGCTGCTCTCAAGGCTGGTTTGCGCGCATGCCGCCGCCTCTTCCGGCATCCGTCGCAGGGCATAAGTCTTGCCGAGCATGCGATAGGTGTCCGCTACGCCGGCCTGGTTCCCGAGCCGTCGCATGAGGCTGAGCGAACGCTCGTAGTGTTGCATTGCTTCCTCGACTTGGCCGGTCTCGCGCGCGACCAGGCCTAGGTCGGAATAGAGGACCGCCAGCCCCGCATCGTCCCCCATGCGGGCAAGAATATCGAGCGCCTCGAGATAGTAGGCTCGCGCGCGATCCCATTCGCCGGCATCCGCCCGCAAGTTCCCGAGGTTCGCCAGGGTGGCACCGATCCCCCGCTCGTCGCCCAGGGTCTTCTGTAACTCGAGCACCTCTCGGTAGTATGTCTGCGCTTGCTCCCGCCGCCCACTGACGGCGCAAATGTTCCCCAGATTGCCCAGGGTGGCCACGAGCGCCCGCCGGTCGCCCGATTTGCGGTCGTATTCCAGAGCCTGCCGATAGCAGGCGAGCGCGTCGGTATAGCGACCGCGGTCGAAATAGTCATTGCCGATCCGGTTCAATCGTTCCGAGGAAGAATTGGCCATGATGCCGCCGGCTCCCGGCGCGTGCGGTCAGGTCTCGAGAGCCTGCCGGACCGCTTCCTTACCGCCGGTGAGGATCGAGGTCCCGTCGCCGACCAGGACTGTGTCAAAGTTGTACTTCAGCAGACGCGTGAGCCCCTCCCTGGCCTTAGCCGCATCGGCAAATTTATCGGCCGGGAGCAGATTGAGCCGGCCTGCCGGTTTGCCGATGAGGGCATCGCCCAGGATCACGTAGCCTTTGCCGCGGTCAAGAAACAACGCCGACTCGCCGGGTGACTTCATATCCGCCAGATGAATGACCCAGATACCACCGGGCAGGAGCTCGCCATCCTGGTAGGTTTTGTCAACGGCGATCTCCATCAACGGAGCGTCGGCGGCAGGGGCATAGACCTTGGCATTGAAGTCCCGCCGGCAGGCTTCGGCTTCCCGGACATGGTCCCGGTTCGTCAGGAGGATGTAGTCCACGGAGGGAGCATTGAGGACCAGGACGCGATCGGCCGCTTCCATCGGCGGAGGATCCACGAGGATACAGTGGTCGTTGACGGTGAGCAGCAAGCCGTTGAAGTCGAGTTGTTTGTCCTGAGAGAAACAGGACCATTGCTGGATGCCGGGAGCGATCGGTTTCATCAAGGCTGCCTAGACGGTAAGTCCGGCAATCACGCCTTGGACCTCGCCTGTGACCTTTTTGAGAATCTCGCCGTCCTGAGGAAGATCAACGAGGTCATCCTCGTTGACCGAAATGAACTTGCGCGCTTTGCCCTTGGTCAAGGAGATCAGGAAGTTGCCCCGGCTCGGCGTCACCGGAATGACGACCTCCACGGCGGCGTCAAGCCCCTTCACCACTTCCAGAAACTTCGCCTTGCCTTCCTCGAATTCCTCGCTCACAGAGCGCCTCCGGCCTTTCCGTCCGCTGCGAGCAATTTTTCCACCTCGGCCTTGATCACCTCGGCGGCGCCGATCTCCATCGTCCCGACACGATGCCAGCGAACCTTCCCGGCTTGGTCAATGACGTACACATTGGGAATGAAGCGCCCGCCGCCGTACAGTTTGTCGGTCTCTTTGGCGGGATCCACCATGTAGGGATACGTGACCTTCACGGGAAACTCCTTCAGAAAATCCTTGACCTTTTCTTTGGAGTTCCCGGCCGAGTTGACCCCCAGAACCTGCACGTTCTTGCCCTTGAAGGCCTCGTGGACTTTCTGGAGTTCCGTCCCTTGGAGGAGACACGGCTCGCAGATATGGAACAGCCCAAGCACCACCACCTTGCCTCTATACTGGGCGAGGCTCACGGTCTGGCCGTCCAGCGTTTCCAACGTAAAGTTCGGCGCGGGATCGCCCGGCCGAAAGAAGCTTTTCGCCTGCGCGGCGGCCGCCAGCATCCCTACCGCCAGAACCGCCAGAATGAGTCGCCTGAGGCTTATCATGGTACGTTCCTCCATTTGCTCTTTTGCATCTTAGCACGGCGAAAAAAACGCGGGCAACCTAGATCAGGCCCCGTCGCGACAGGTACTCCCTATCAATCTGCGTATCCGGCCTCGGGACGCCTTCGCGTTCCCGAAGAAGGCGCTCGACGTACTTGCCGATGAGGTCCGCTTCCAGATTCACGGCATCGCCCACCTGCTTCGCGCCCAGCGTCGTCACCTTGGCCGTGTGCGGGATGATCGTCACGCGAAATCCGCGCTCGGTCACCTCATTGACGGTGAGGCTGATCCCGTCCACCGTGACCGCGCCCTTGGCGACGCAGTAACGCAGAACCTCGCGCGGGGCCTCGATCAGAAGCTGCAGCGCGTCGGCGTCCTGGGCGCGGGCGCGGACGGTCCCGACCCCGTCCACATGGCCGGTGACCAGATGCCCGCCCAGGCGGTCGTTCAGACGCATGGCGCGTTCGAGATTGACGGGATCGCCTGCCTTCAGCGCTCCAAGCGTCGTGACCTTCACCGTCTCCGGCGAAAGCTCCACCCGAAACTGAGTGGTATCGAAGCTCACCACCGTCAGGCACGCGCCGTTCACCGTGACGCTATCTCCGGTCACGAGTCCCTCTAATACGGTCTTGGCCAAGATCGCCAGCCCGCTTCCTTGCGCGATCTTGGCCACCGCTTTGATGACTCCCATTTCTTCAATGATGCCGGTAAACATCGTGGCTTTCACTTTACGCCCGTTTATCCGTTCAAGCAACCGCGCCGGCCGGCTGCTCTCCTCCCACCGCGGCCTTGAATCCCGCGGCCGCCAGCAGAACCACTCCGGCGATGATTGGGAATGCCGTCTGGAAGCCGACCGCGCCGATCAACACCCCCGCTAGAATCGGCCCGGACGCATGGCCGATGTCCATGATGGCCCCCTGCATACCCATGGCCGAACCCAATGTCTTCAACTCCGACAAATCCGCCACCAGCGCCGCGGCCGAGGCGTTCACGATCGCCTCGCCGAACCCAAAGAGCGCGGAAAGCACCATCAGTCCCAGAAAGGGGACGGTAAACGGGATGGCGGCCAGCGACCCTGCGCATACGACCAACCCCAGGAGAATCAGCGGACGCCGCCCGATCCGGTCAGAGGCCCAGCCCATCGTTGGACGGGACACGAACGAGGTCACACTCTGGACCCCGAACAACACCCCCGCCTGCACTGCATCGTGTCCGATCCCGACCACATAGATCGGCAGGAACGCCATCAGCGCGCCGTTGGCCACTTGCCGCGCGCCGTCGGTCGCGCTGGTCACCAGCACACGCACGTTCCCGACCACGGTCCGCGCGCCGCGGACCATATCCTTGAGGACCGCCCCCAACCCGACGCCGGCTGCGGCGGGAGGGACCTGCGGCGGGAGGCGCAACAGGAGAAAGAGCAGGAACGCAATCGAACCCAATGCGCCGGCCGTGACGAACGCGGCCGGAAAGCCTGCCGAAAGCATGAGCCACCCGCCCAGCAACGGACCCAACATGGCCCCGCCCTGCGTTGCGGCCGTGTACGATCCCAAGGCAACGCCCCGGGCTTCACGAAATACGTCGGCGACGGCTGCCATCGCGATGGGCGCGAACACCGCTGTGGCCGTCCCGTGGATGAACCGGAGAGGGACCAACCAGCCCACATCGGAGATCAGCAGGTAGCCGAACGGCGGAAGGGCGAAGGCCAGCAGCCCGACGAGCAAGAGCCACCGCCGGTCGTAAATGTCCGAGAACGCCCCGGCCGGCCACTTGAGGAAGACACCGGTCAGCGTGGAGGCCGCGACGATGAACCCTATGGCCTCCGGACCGGCGCCCAAGGACTGTGCGAACAGCGGAAGCAGAGGCATCCGGATGAGGTTGTAGCTGATGAACGCGAACAGCCCGACCCCGCACAGCAGTGCGAACTGGCGTGACCTCACACTGCACCCACCCGAGTGACCCCTTGCATTCTCAGAGCAAGTGGTGCCCCTCGCGCCAAGACGCGCCCCTTCACCGTAAAAAGCCTTCGACCAGGACATCGGGGCCGACGCGCATCACCGACACTCGCTTCAACTGCAGCGCGTCGCTCAAGCGCACCGGCGACAGGCCACCGATCGCGCCCTTCGCGTCCCGCCCTCCCAGCAGTTTGGGGGCGAGAAAAAACAGCACGCGGTCCACGGCACGCTCGCGCAGGGCCGACGCATTCACCTCCGCGCCGCCTTCGATGAGTAGCAACGTAACGCCCCGCCGTCCTAGTTCCGACAGCAACGTGCGCCATTGTACGCGTCCGCGCCGAGCCGGGAGCACCAGCACCTCGGCGCCGATCTTCTCAAGGGTCGCGCGCTTGGCGGCGGGCCCCGCCGAAGTGGTGACCACAAGCGAGGGGACCTTCCCGTCCGTGAGGACGGTCGCGGTGAGGGGAATTTTGAGCGACGGGTCGAGCACAATTCTCTGCGGGGAACGTCCTCTCGCTTGACCTCTGCGGACGGTCAGGCTCGGATCATCGGTCAAGACCGTGCCGATCCCCACCAGCACGGCATCGGACTGGGCGCGTAAGCGCTGCACGACCTTTCTCGCCTCAGCGCCGGTGATCCAGCGCGATTCGCCGCGGGCGGTGGCGATCTTGCCGTCCAACGTGGCGGCGACCTTCAGCGTGACGAACGGGCGACCGGTCCTGATCCGAATACGGTACGGTTCGATCAGGCGATCGGCCTCCTCGCGACCGACGCCCTCCTCAACCTGGAGGCCAGCCCGGCGCAGCGCCGTCAGACCGCGGCCCAGGACCTTGGGATTCGGGTCGCGTGTGGCCACGACGACCCGCCGAATCCCGCTCTGAATGATGAGAGGAACGCAGGGCTTCGTCCGTTTCTCGAGGTGGCAGCAGGGCTCAAGCGTGACATAGAGGGTCGCACCACGCGCCCCCGGCCCCGCTCGACGCAAGGCCAGGACCTCGGCATGCGGGCCACCGGCGCGCCGATGGTATCCCGCGCCGATAACGCGGCCACGGCGTGCGATCACGACCCCCACCGGCGGGTTCGGACTGGTGGTGCCCACGCCGCGAGCGGCCAGCGCAAGGGCCTGCGCCATGTAGCGTTCATCCTCGGAAAATGAAAATGGGGACAGTCCCCATTTGCGGAAAATGGGGACTGTCCCCATTTTTTAACGGCGGGTCCGTCGGCGGGCAGGCCGGCGCTTGGCGGGACGGGCGGCTTTGCCGCCCTCCACAGCCTTGATGGCGGCCTGCGCCGCGGCCAGCCTGGCGATGGGCACACGGTAAGGGGAGCAACTGACGTAGTCGAGCCCGAGTTCATGGCAGAAGGCCACGGACGCAGGATCGCCTCCGTGCTCGCCGCAAATTCCCAGCTTGATGTCCGCCCGTCCCGCCCGGCCGCGCTCGATCGCCAGCTTCATCAGCCCGCCCACCCCTTCCTGGTCGAGCGTGGCGAAGGGATCGGCGGACAGGATATTCTCCGGGGCCTCGCTGAGCTGAAGACCGCAGGCCCGGCACTTCATGGTTTTCTGGTCCACCTCGCGGCTGAGGCAGCGGGGGCAGCGATCGCGGCGGTTCATGTAAAAATCAGTGAACTTCGCAGCGTCGTCGCGGGAGAACCCGAAGGTCGTTTGGGTGAGATCGTTGGTGCCGAATGAAAAGAAGTCCGCTTCGAGCGCGATCTTATCGGCTGTGATGGCCGCGCGCGGCAGCTCGATCATGGTGCCGACCAGATAGGGAAACTTCGTCTTGCAGCGGCGCATGGTGTCGGCGGCGACCTCGCGGACAAGGTCCTTCTGGGCTTTCATCTCGGCGGCTAGGCCGACCAGCGGGATCATGATCTCCGGCACCACCCTGATGCCCTCCCGCGTGACCTCGCAGGCGGCCTCCATGATGGCCTGCACCTGCATTCGAGTGATCTCCGGCATCGTGATCCCGAGACGGCATCCCCGCAGTCCCAGCATCGGGTTGAACTCGTGGAGTTCCTCGATGCGGGCCAGCAGCCTCTTTTTGGTCTCGATGCTGGACGTCTCCGCATGGTTCAGCTCCATGCGCGCGATCTCGACCATCAGATCCTCACGCTTCGGCAGGAACTCGTGCAACGGCGGATCCAGCAGCCGGATGGTCACCGGGTGGCCCTTCATGGCCCGGTACAGGCCGATGAAGTCGCTCTTCTGGAGCGGCAGGAGCTTGGCCAGCTCGCGCTCCCGATCCTCGCGGGTCTTCGCAAGGATCATCTGTTGCATGATCGGCACGCGGTCCTCCGCGAAGAACATGTGCTCGGTCCTGCAGAGCCCGATCCCCGCCGCCCCGAATCCCCGCGCGATGATCGCCTGATCGGGAATGTCCGCGTTGGCGCGCACGCCGATCGTCCGGAACTCGTCGGCCCATTTGAGCAGCGTGGAGAAATAGCGGTACTTTTCCGACTGCTCCGGCTTGAGATGACCCTGGATCACCTGGATGATCTCGGACTCCACGACCGGAATCTCTCCCGCATACACGGCGCCCGTGAAGCCGTTGATGGAGAGGAAATCGCCTTCCTTGAGCGTGAGCGATCCGAACCGCACAACATCGTCATACCCCACATCCAGCACTTCGCAGCCTGCCACGCAGACCTTCCCCATCTGACGCGCGACGACGGCCGCGTGACTCGTCATCCCGCCCTTGGCCGTCAGGAACCCCACCGAGGCGCTCATGCCGTGGATGTCGTCCGGGCTGGTTTCGCGGCGAACGAGGATGGCGCGCTCACCTCGCTCTTTCATTTCGACGGCACGTTCGGGCGTCAGAGCGATCTTGCCGGACGCGGCGCCGGGCCCGGCCGGAAGGCCCTTGCCCACCGGCTGGTGGAGGTTCTCCTCTTGAGGATCAAAGATGGGATACAGGTATTGAGCCAGTTGTTCCGGGAGGACTCGCATCACCGCTTCACGCTTCGTGATCAACCCTTCCTTGACCATATCCGCCGCGATGCGGACGGCGGCGATCCCCGTGCGCTTGCCCACCCTGGTCTGGAGCATGTAGAGCGTACCCTCCTGGATCGTGAACTCCAGATCGAGCATGTCACGGTAGTGGCGCTCCAGCTTCTTGTATGTGGCCATGAGGCCCTGGTAGGCCTTCGGCAGCGGGGTGGCCAAGGCCTCGATCGGCAACGGCGTGCGGATGCCGGCCACCACGTCCTCGCCTTGGGCGTTCAGGAGGCACTCCCCGAAGAACTTCGGGGTTCCGGTGGCCGGATCACGGGTGAATGCCACACCGGTCCCACTGGTCTCACCAAGATTGCCGAACACCATCGCCACCACGTTCACGGCCGTACCCCAATCATCGGGGATCCCGTACAGCCGCCGGTAGGTGACGGCACGCGCCCCGTACCAGGAATTGAAGACCGCATTGATCCCCATCTTGAGCTGGTCAAGAGGGTCCTCCGGGAAGTCATGCCCGGTCTCCGCCTTCACAATGGCCTTGAACCGAGTGACCAGATCCTTCAGCGCGACCGCATCAAGATCAGTATCATGGACGACGCCTGCTTCGGCTTTCTTCGCATTGAGAGCTTCCTCAAACCGCTCCCGCGTGAGGTCCATCACAACCGCGGAAAACATCGCGATGAAACGCCTGTACGCATCGTACGCGAACCGCTCGTTCCGGGTCTTTTGGATCAAGCCCTGGACCGTCCGATCGTTGAGACCCAGATTCAGCACGGTGTCCATCATCCCCGGCATGGAGGCGCGCGCCCCTGATCGAACCGACACCAGCAACGGGTTCGCTGGATCCCCAAAGGACGCCCCCATCGCCGGTTCCAGCCGCTTCATGTAACGTAAGACCTCGTTCCAGAGCCCAGCGGGGTGCTTCCTCTTATTCTTGAAATAGGCCACGCAGGCCTCGGTGCTGATGGTGAATCCGGCCGGAACCGGGACGCCGAGGTTGGTCATCTCCGCCAAGCCGGCGCCTTTGCCGCCCAGCAGCTCCTTCATACCAGACCGGCCTTCAGCCTTGCCGTTCCCGAAGAAATACACGTACTTGGTCTTTTCCACGCTCACCTCGTTTCCACACGAACCTTGGAGAAATCGGCGTACCGCCGGAAGAGGTTCCGGACGCGAACCAGCAAGGCCAGGCGATTCTTGCGAACCGCTTCGTCCTCGGCCATCACCATCACCCCGTTGAAAAAGGCGTCAATGGGGGCTTTGAGGGCGACCAGGGCATCGAGCGCATCTGCGTACTTCGCGTCTCTGATCAAACCGGGAACTACATCCTCAGCCGCCAACAACGACGCATAGAAACTCGTCTCGACGGAATCTTGCAAGAGGACCTGGTTCACACGGTTCTCCTGATGCGCCTTGGTGATATTTTCGGCCCGCTTAAAGGCGATCACGAGGGATTCGAACTCCGGCCGGCTCGAGAAAGCTTGCAAGGCCTGGGCGCGAGCCCGCAAGTCCAGCGGATCGAACTCGCCGGATTGCCACTGGGCCAGCACGGCGTCCACCACATCGCCGCGCAGTTTGGCGACCTCCTGCGCATAGTAGCGCAATCGCTCAGCGAAGAAGGTTCTGAGTTGTTCCGGAGCTTTGTCTTCAACTGCAATACGTTGGTCTCTCAAAAGTTCGACTGCATATTCGGAAGCCCAGATCAGGTCCAAGGGTAAACCACCCTCCACCAGGATCCTAATGGTGGCATATGCATGACGCCTGAGGGCAAACGGGTCTTGGGAGCCGGAAGGCACAAGCCCGACGGCAAAGAAGGCCGCAAGTGTGTCAATCCGGTCGGCCAGCGAGAGAATCTTCCCGGCAAGGCTCGCGGGGATGGCATCGTCGGCGAACCGCGGCAGATAATGCTCGGCAATCGCATCAGCCACTTCTTTCGGTTCTCCATCATGGATAGCGTACTCACGTCCCATAATTCCCTGAAGCGTCGGGAATTCCCCAACTATTCCCGTCACTAAGTCGGTCTTAAAAAGCTTTGCCGCACGCTCACACGTGCGAAGAGTATTTTTGCTGTCAAACTTCCCAACGAGTTGATTATCGAACCTCCCAACGAGCTTGCCGGCCAACTTACCAACGCGCTCAGTTTTATTATGGAGCGTGCCCAGCTTCTGGTGGAAGGTCACCCCCTTGAGCTTTTCCAGCCGAGTGTCCAACCGTGTTTTGCGATCCTCATCGAAGAAAAACCTGGCGTCCGCCAGGCGGGCCGCCAACACCCGTTCGTTCCCGGACCGGATCGTGGCGGCCTGACGCCCTTGCATGTTGGTCACCGCCACAAAATATGGAAGGATGCCGCCGTCCTTTGCGAGCAGCGAGAAGTACCCCTGGTGCTCCTTCATCGCGGTTACCAGGACTTCCTTCGGAATATCAAGATACCGGGAATTGAAGGTCCCGACGATGGTATACGGCATCTCCACCGTGAAGACCGCTTGCTCCAACAAGGCCTGGTCCTGATGCAGGAGTCCTTTTTTCTGGTTGGCGATCTTCTCAATCTGAGAGACGATCATGGTCCGCCGACGATCCGGATTCACGATCACACCGGCCTTTTCCAAAACCCTCTCGTAAGACTTAAAGTTTTTAACAAGAAGTGGCTGGCCTGATGAGAGAAACCTATGGCCTAACGTGGTGCTACAGGCCGTCAGACCGGCGAATCTGAATCGGATGGGCTTGCCGCCGTAGAGAGCCAGCAACCAGCGGACAGGCCGCGCGAACCGGACATCGCTGGCGTTCCAGCGCATGGCCTTGGGGAAAGTCAGGCCGCCCACAAGTTCTTTGAGCAGGTCCGGCAGTAAGTGGGCAGTCTTGCGTCCCGGGTCCCGCTTGACGGCAAACAGATATTCGCCCTTGGGGGTCGTTCTGGCCTCCAGGGACGATACCGGGACGCCTTGCGAGCCCGCAAACCCCATCGCCGCCTTGGTCGGCTGGCCGTGGGCATCGAACCCGACCGTCTTGGCCGGGCCCATGACCTCGGTGGTCACCGACTCCTGACGGTCCGAGACGCCCGTCACCCAAAGCGTCACGCGACGTGGCGTTCCCATCGTCGCGATGGCGTCATGGGCAAGACGCGCTTCCTTCAACAGTCGCGCGGCCCGGTCCTTCAGATCGGCCAGAGCCGGGGCCACAAATTGCGAAGGTAGTTCCTCTGTCCCGATCTCAAGAAGCAGTTCCTGGGGGGGCCTCTTCGTACGCATCATGCCCCGGCCTTTTGCTTCGCCAAAAAGCCTTCCGCGCAGAGGCGGGCCAGCGCACGGACGCGCGCGATGTAACCGGTCCGCTCGGCCACGCTGAGCGCGCCGCGGGCGTCCAGCACGTTGAACAGATGCGAGGTCTTCATGCAGCAATCATACGCCGGCAACACCAAGCCCTGCTCGGCCAGTCGCCGTCCCTCGGCCTCATGGGCCGCGAAGGTGTCCGTGAGGACCTTCACATCGGCGGCTTCGAAATTGTACTTGGAGAACTGGACCTCGGTCTCATGGTGGATATCGCCGTAGCTGACCCCGTCGGTCCAGGCGAGGTCGAACACATTGCTGACCCCTTGGAGGTACATGGCGATCCGCTCCGTCCCATAGGTGATCTCCGCCGAGACGGGATTCAATTCGATCCCGCCCACCTCTTGAAAGTAGGTAAACTGGGTGATTTCCATCCCGTCCAGGCGGACCTCCCAGCCGAGCCCCCAGGCGCCGAGAGTCGGCGACTCCCAATCGTCTTGGATGAATCTGATATCGTGTTGCCTGGGGTTGATCCCCAGCGTGCGCAGGCTCTGAAGGTAAAGGTCCTGGACGTCGGCCGGCGCCGGTTTCAGGATCACCTGATATTGGTAGTAACGCTGAAGGCGATTGGGGTTTTCGCCGTAGCGACCATCGGTGGGTCGCCGGCAGGGCTGTATGTAGGCCGCGCGCCAGGGATCGGGGCCCAACACCTTGAGGAACGTCGCGGGATGGAACGTCCCGGCGCCGACTTCCAGGTCATAGGGTTCGTGGATCACGCACCCCCTATCGGCCCAGAAATGATGCAGGGAAAGAAGCAGGTTCTGAAGGGTCACCCGTGCGGTCTCCCGAGCAGAAATCGGAGGGCCCAACCCTAACAAATGCAGTATGGGTTGTCAATCAAACGGCCGGGCTCCGATTGACTGTCCACGGCACTTTTGTTAGGCTCCACCGAGTCTTGCCGACCAACCGATTTTTCAACAAGGAGAAGACCCTTTGTTACCTACAGGCCTGACCGCCGACACCCGCGTTGCAACCCTGAATCACTTGGCCGCCCGGCTTCGGATCCTGAGCGTCCGTTCCACCACGGAAGCCGGCAGCGGGCATCCGACCAGTTGCTGTTCGGCCGCCGACATTGTGGCCACGCTGTTCTTTGCCGTGATGCGGTACGACCCGAAAAACCCCAAGCACCCGAACAACGACCGGTTCGTCCTCTCCAAAGGCCACGCGGCGCCGTTGTTGTACGCCGCATGGGCCGAAGCCGGCGCGTTCAATCCCGACGATCTCTTGCACTTGCGAACATTGGAGTCGGACTTGGAGGGCCACCCCACGCCGCGACTGAACTTCGTGGATGTGGCGACGGGGTCGCTCGGCCAGGGGCTGAACGCCGGGCTCGGGTTGGCGCTGAACGCCCGATTGGACCGCTCCGGCTATCGCACCTACGTCCTGCTGGGCGATGGGGAGTCAATGGAAGGCTCCACTTGGGAAGCGGCCGAAGCGGCGCGTCACTTCCAACTCGATAACCTCTGCGCGATCGTGGACGTCAACCGCCTGGGGCAGAGCGATCCGACCATCCTCCAGCACGACATGGAGGCCTACCGCGTGCGCTGGAGCGCGTTCGGCTGGAACGCCCTCCCCGTTGACGGGCACGACATCACCGCGCTGCTCGACGCGTTCGAGCGCGCGGCCCGAACGAAAGGGAAGCCGACCGTCGTCCTTGCCCGCACCCTCAAGGGCAAAGGCATTTCCTTCGTCGAGGACAAGCCGGACTGGCACGGCAAGGCTTTCAAGAAAGGCGAAGAGGCCGACAAGGCCATAGCCGAGTTGAGCACCAGGCTTCTGCCCTCGGCATCAAAGATCGACATTCCCGGACCTGACCCTCTCCCCGCCACGCCGGCGTCTGTCCGGCCAATCGCGCCGCCGGAGTACGCCCCTGCTGACTCGGTGGCCACGCGAGAGGCCTTCGGCGCCGCGTTGATCAAGTTGGGCGAGGCGAACCCTCGAATCGTTGTCCTTGATGCCGACGTCAAGAACTCCACCTTCACGGACCGCTTTGCCAAGAAATTTCCGGAGCGCTTCTTCGAGAACTTCATTGCCGAGCAGAACATGATCGGCACCGCGGTAGGCCTGGCCAGCCGGGCGAAGATTCCGTTTGCCGCGACCTTCGCTTGCTTTTTGACTCGGGCCTACGATTTTATCCGGATGGCGGCTATCAGCCGATCGAACATCAAACTCATGGGCTCGCACGTCGGGGTTTCGATCGGCGAGGATGGGCCCTCCCAGATGGGACTTGAAGACCTCGCCATGATGGCGGCGCAGCCCGGCGTCGTGGTCCTCTACCCCTCCGATGCCGTCTGCACGCACTGGCTCACCGCCCTGGCGGCGGACCACCAGGGCATGGTGTACATCCGCACCGGGCGTCCCAAGACGCCGATCCTGTATAAGAACGATGAGAAGTTCACGATCGGCGGCTCAAAGGTACTCAAGGAGAGCGCCAAGGATCGGCTGACGGTGGTCGCGGCGGGCGTGACGGTGTTCGAAGCGCTCAAGGCTCACGACGAGCTGGCCAAGCAGGGCATCGCCATCCGCGTCGTGGATCTCTACAGCATCGTGCCTATTGACCGCGCGACCCTGCTCGCCTGCGCCCGCGCGACGAACAATCTTATTCTGACGGTCGAGGACCATTACGCGCACGGCGGCGTGGGTGATTCGGTGCTGGCGGCGGTGAACAACGACGGGGTGAGGGTACATAAGCTGGCCGTCACGGAAATCCCGCACAGCGGCAAGCCGGACCAGCTCCTGGACCGCTACGGCATCAGCGCCCGCCACATCGTCGAAAAAGTTCGGAAGCTAACCGCTTAGCCGTCCTTTCCCCTCTCCCCTTGCGGGAGAGGGTCAGGGTGAGGGGTAAATCCGTTCGCGCTGAGGCTCTCGAAGCACGCGGGGCCTGCCGGCGAGCAGCCCCGACGTGCGGGCGCCTTTCGCCGTCAAAGCCCCGCAGACTCGGCTGCAGGCTCAGGCCGCACTCGGGGCGCCCAGCTCGCCGCCACCCGCTCCTCACACAGCTAGACTTTTCCACTACCCACGTGTACCGTTGCACGCAAGCATTTACCCGTAACAAAGATCGACTCAGAAGGAGAACAGCATGCGTACTGATTGGTCACGTTTAGTAGAGTACCTTCAGGACCTCCATGTTGGAGAGCAAAGGCGAATAAGTATTGAAGAGTTGCGGCGGATTGTTCGTACAGACGAATTGCCTCCCAGTGTCAGCAGGATTACGCTATGGGACCCTCTGATGGGAAGAGCAGGAGGGCTTCAAAAGGCCTTACTGGAATCCCGATGCATTCCTGCAGCATTCGAGTGGACTGGCAATCAAAACGAGAGACCTCGCCTCAAGACTATAACCTTACTCCGCTGGGGGAACGGCATCGCCCTCTCTGACTGAAGGTCAAGGAAAAGATGCTACTCTTTCTGAAACCGAAACAGTCTGAACAATGAACTACTTCGAAGCCAGGCGAGCAGAGAGGCTCTTTCGTGAATACAGGAAACTGGCCTTAGAATACTGGAACGCAAGACCACCCGACGAACGCGACTTCTTCGACACCTTGTCAGAGAAGGCTCCCGATTCAATAGAATCCGTGCGCCTTCGCGAACAAATCAATTTATTGTATCCCGAAGTTAACGACCTCGCGATGCGCCTTGGTGTGAGTGTGGTATTCCAGTCGTATCCGGCGCCTGCTATAGGAGGGCCTGTCATTCCTGTTAACGTATTACTCTCTGTTGTTGATCAAGAGATGGGCCACAAGCCCATCGGGAAACAAATGATTTTAGATGTGATCGACCGTTGCATTGGGACTGCCGAGGTTGTTAAACGCAGATCATTGAAGCGTCTGCTAATTCCCTGGTATTGGCTGATTGATGTACCTACAATTATCGTGAGATTTCCGTTCTTGATACTCCGCAACGCCGGTCTACCAGCCACTGTAGAAGAAAGTATTGTTTCTCAAGTCATCAAAGCCATCCTGGTTATTGTCATATTGGCAATGGGTGCTTATTTCGGGATTCAAATTGGAGTGTCAGACCTCTTAAAACTCTTTGGGAAGTAGGATTCCCATACCGGCGTCACCCCGTAAGCTCCCCCAAACGGGAGACACTCGAAAAGGAGAATCTTCTGGCACAATAGCTCAACCCAGGAGGTTCCCATGCGGCAATCAACATTCACCGAAACGCAGATTGTGGCCCTGCTCAAAGAGGCCGATGCCGGACGGCCCGTCAACGAGATCTGGCGGAAGTACGGCATTAGCTCCGCCACCTCCTACAAGTGGAAGGCCAAGTACGGGGGGCTGACGGCCTCGGATGTGAAGCGCCTGAAGGAGCTGGAGCATGAGAACAGCCGGCTCAAGCGGCTGTACGCGGATCTCTCCTTAGAGAATGCGGCGCTGAAGGATGTGATCGAAAAAAAGCTCTAAGGCCCGCTGAGCGGCGGGAGGTCGTGGCCCAGGTGGTGCGCCAAGGGCTCTCGATTCAGCGGGCCTGCCAGGCCGTGGGGCTCGCCCGGGCGAGCTCCTATCGGCCCCTTATCGACTGGGCGCGGCGGGATGCGCCGGTCATCGCGGCGCTCACGACGCTGGTGGCGGCCAAGAGTCGCTGGGGCTTCTGGAAATGCGTTGATGCACTACGGTTCACGGGACATAGCTGGAACCACAAACGGGTGTGGCGCGTGTATGGCCGACTCCGCCTGAATCTGCCGCGGCGGACCAAGAAGCGGGTGCCCGCGCGTCCGGTGCAGCCGATGGCGGTGATCCCGCAGCCCAACGAGGTGTGGGCCGTGGACTTCATGAGTGACACGCTCTATGGCGGGCGACGGTTCCGGACGCTCAACCTTCTGGACGAAGTGGTGCGGGAGGCCTTGGCGATCGAAGTCGAGACCTCCTTGCCCGCTGACCGGGTGATTCGCGTGCTGGAGCAGGTGGTGGCCTGGCGGGGCCGCCCGAAGGCGATTCGGCTGGATAACGGCCCCGAATTCCTCGCCGATCGGTTTACGACCTGGCGTCAGGAGCGCCAGATCACGCTCCGGTATATCCAGCCTGGGAAGCCGAATCAGAATGCCTTCATTGAGCGGTTCAATCGCACCTATCGGCACGAGGTGCTGGATGCCTATGTGTTCGAGTCGCTGGATCAGGTGCGCGAACTCAGTGCGCACTGGATCTGGGAGTACAACGAAGAGCGGCCCCATGACGCGTTGGCCCGGGTCCCACCGGCGACCTATCGGGCCCAGCTCACCGCCGGAAGTTCTCCTTTGAAACTGTCTCCTTGACGGGGGAGCTTACGCGCTTCATCAACTTCAGGACTGGTTTCTACGTTAGCTTGTCACTTTGAGAAAAGAGATGCCAGTAGAATTGAGGTCTTTCCCCACCTTGAAGAGCCTCTTGACCGCATCACTGATCTTGGTAGCGGTCGGCCCGGGAATACTCTTGGTTCCGCAACGGCCGCACAGCATCGCGGTCACGTTCTCCACTTCCGCGTAGAAGCCGCCACGCTCGAAGTGCAAAGTCGTGCGCCCCGGCTTCATAGGAGCCCCGCACTCGGGGCAAGACTTTCTTTGCCTCATCGCTTTCCTCTTTTGCGAACCCGACTTTTTATCCATTTTTCTCTTTGTGGAATATAGGTTGTGACGATATCCACGGTCCGCTTGTCTGAGAATTCTACCACAACATGGATGGGAAGCCCATCCGCAGTCCGACCGAACACCAGGCACCTGTGTCGTTTCGGATAATCTTCGATGATCATCCCTGTCATGACCACCCTGACCATGTCGCTGACAGCTATACCATCCTTAAATCCTTCAGTGATTGCGTGCTCTGTGACTGAAAACGCACCCTGCTGTATGAGGCTACGGATCTCCTCGATTTTCGTCCTTTTCTTCTGTCGAGGCACAGCAATGCACTCTTTCGATAAAATAGGCAGTCATCACTTAGACACTGGGTATGGGCGATAAGTCACATCGAACAATGAAAGACAGAAGGAGCGGGTGGCGCCGATGTCGCCGGAGGCGCAGGGGTGACGCCGGAAGGGGGCCCACCGCCGCGCGCAGCTTTTCGGAGCACGGCGGGGGATGCAGGCGGCAGGACCCCGAAGCCGCAAGCGACAGGATTTGCTCAGGAGAGATTTAAAACGAGCAGTTTGATTTCGGTCATCTCGTCGATGGCGTAGCGGAGGCCTTCGCGGCCGAGGCCGGAGTCCTTCACCCCGCCGTAGGGCATGTGGTCGGCGCGGAAGGTGGGGATCTCGTTGATCAGCACGGTGCCGACATCCAACTCCCGGTACGATTGAAACGCTTTCTTGATATCCCGCGTGAACACGCCGGCCTGCAACCCATACGGTGAGTCGTTGATCCCCGCCAACGCGTCCTCGAACTTCACGTATGGGGTCACGGTCACGACCGGCCCGAAGACCTCCTGACAGCTCACCTTCATAGTGGGTGTCAC
>CAZITU010000006.1:0-55850 GCA_964542245.1 uncultured Nitrospirales bacterium
ATGGTCCTGGAAATGCAGAAGATGGGAATCATGATCGAGAAGCAGCACCATGAAGTCGCGACGGCGGGCCAGGCTGAAATTGATATGCGGTATGACGCCCTGACGAACATGGCCGACAAGATGATGATGTACAAGTATATCATCAAGAACGTCGCCCGACGGCACGGGAAGACCGTGACCCTCATGCCCAAACCGCTCTTTGCCGACAACGGGTCCGGGATGCACACTCACCAGAGCATCTGGAGAGAGGGCAAGCCGCTTTTCGCCGGAAAGGAATATGCCGGGATCTCCCAGTTGTGCCTCTATTACATCGGCGGGGTGCTCAAGCACGCGCCTGCCTTGGCCGCCCTCACCAATCCGACGACGAACTCCTATAAACGCCTCACTCCCGGGTTCGAGGCGCCGGTCAACCTCGCCTATTCGAGCCGGAATCGGAGCGCGGGGATTCGCATTCCGATGTACACCCCGAACCCGAAGGCCAAACGGATTGAGGTCCGGTTTCCTGACCCGGCATGCAATCCCTATTACGCCTTCGCCGCCATGCTCATGGCCGGCTTGGATGGAATAGAGAACAAAATCGATCCGGGTCACCCGGTTGATAAGGATATGTACGATCTTGAGCCACAAGAGGCGGCCAAGATAAAGCAGATGCCGGCAAGTCTCGAGGAGTCTCTGCGGAATCTCGAGAAAGACCATGCCTTCCTCTTGAAGGGCAATGTCTTCACGCAGGACGTGATCGACACCTGGCTGAGCTACAAGCGGGACAAAGAGGTGGATGCCATGCGGATTCGGCCGCATCCGTATGAGTTCTTCCTGTATTACGACGTGTAATTGCAGTACAGAGTTGACCGGCTGTTAAGTTCGGGGTAGCATAGGCGTAGTAGACGGTCTTGCGGAGGCGCAGGGTTGCGTCCCCAGGGGACCGGTGGGGTCGAGGCCGACCCCGGTTCTCAATAAAGTGGCAAGGGCGCCAATCCAAGAAGGATGGGCGCCCTTTTTTATTGGCGTAAGGGTTACAAGGAGGTGGCAATGTACGACACAGATGTCCAACGCATGGTTTCGGTATCGTCTAAGAAAGTAGCCTACCTGGAGCGTGCGCCACTAGGCTATATGATCCTCTCAGCCTTGGCCGGTGTGTACTTGGGGTTCGGCATCACCTTGATCTTCAGTATCGGCGCCCCGTTCGCGGCCGAAGGCTCGGCGGCTCTGAAACTGGTCATGGGCGTGTCCTTCGGGGTTGCCCTGACCTTGGTTATTTTCGCCGGCTCTGAGTTGTTCACGGGTAACAATATGGTCGGGGTCATCGGCGCGCTGGCCAAGCAAGTGACGTGGCCGCAGGTCGGCGCGTTGTTTCTGTGGTCGTTGATTGGAAATCTGCTCGGCTCGCTTGTGGTGGCCTGGCTGGTGGTCCAATCGGGCGTGATCAGCAGCGCTTCGTCAACACTGATCCTGAAGGTCGGCGCCATGAAGATGAGCCTGCCCGCCTGGGAATTGTTCATTCGCGGGATCTTATGCAATTGGCTGGTGTGCTTGGCGGTGTGGACATCCGCACGGGCGATAGGCGACGCAGCCAAGATTCTCCTGATCTTCTGGTGCCTGTTCGCCTTCATCGGGAGCGGGTTCGAGCACAGCATCGCCAACCAGTCGCTTCTGGGGCTGGCGCTGCTCCTACCGCATGAGGCGGGGATCTCCTGGGCGGGGTTCGCGTGGAACCAGACTTGGGTGGTACTGGGCAACATCGTCGGCGGCGGTCTTTTTGTCGGCGGGCTGTACTGGATGGTGAGCCCCGTGCGGGTGGCGCTGGCACCCGAGTCGGTACCTGTCGGAAAGGTGCCTGGGTTGGTAAGAAAGGAACCGTTGCCATGAACAAGATCGAGACGCTCAAGTGCGAACGGGACGGGCTGGACGTCCGGGACTCTCTCGCCCGTTACGCGCGCGAGGGGTGGGAGGCGATCACCGAAGACGACGTCCAGCGGCTCAAGTGGTACGGCATCTTCCTGCGAAATCCGACGCCGGGCTTTTTCATGATCCGGGTCCGCATTCCGAACGGACTGACATCGTCCTATCAGGTGCGGGCGCTGGCCACGATCGCGGAGCAGCACGGGAACGGCCTGATTGACTTGACCACGCGCCAGCAGGTCCAGTTGCGCCATATCCGCATCGAGTCGGTGCCCGCCATCTTCGAGCAACTGGACGCGGTAGGCCTGACCTCGATGCAGACGGGCATGGATAACGTGCGGAACATCATGGGGTGCCCGGTGGCCGGGCTCAATCCAAACGAGGTTCTGGATGCTTCGCCGGTGGTGAAGGCCTTCACGGACCACATCGTGGGAAACCGGGAGTTCACCAATTTGCCCCGAAAGTTCAACGTGACAATTACCGGTTGTTCTGAAAACTGCCTGCACACCGAAACGCAAGACCTCGCCTTGATCCCGGCCGCGCGCGAGGCCTGTGGGAAGAATGAAGTGGGGTTCAATGTTCTGGTCGGAGGCAAGTTGGGGTCCGGGGGCTATCGCATTGCCTCGTCGTTGGACGTGTTCGTCCGACCGGACGAGGCCGTCGAGGTGTGTTCGGCGATCGTGCTGATTTATCGCGATCACGGCACCCGAGGAGAGCTTCGGACCAATAATCGGCTGGCGTTCCTGCTGGACGAGTGGGGAGAGGCGCGCTTCCGCGCCGAGCTCGAAGACCGACTCAAGCGCCCTTTGCCGCCAGCCGGTGTTGATGCCCGGAAGTCCGGAACAAACGACCATGCCGGGATCTTTCGGCAGAAGCAGGCGGGCTTGAACTACGTGGGGCTCAAGGTTGCGGTCGGTCGGATCACCGCGTCGGATCTGCACGGGGTGGCGGCGCTTGCTGAACGGTATGGGAGCGGAGAGATTCGATTCAGCCCAGCGCAAAACCTGATTCTCCCTAACATTTCAGACCGGCGGCTGACGAGTCTGCTGGACGAACCGCTGCTGGAGACCTTGCCGTATAACGCGTCCGAGGTTTTCAAGGGCCTTGTCAGTTGTGTGGGCAACGACTACTGCAACCTGGCCGTGATCGAGACGAAGTCCAGGGCGCTGGCGACCGCCCAGCATCTGGAGCGGACCCTCAATGGGATCAAACCGATCACAATGAATTGGTCCGGGTGCCCTGCCGGCTGCGGGAATCACCTGGTGGCGGACATCGGGCTCTTGGGTAAACGCGTCAAGGTGAAGGGGGAAGTTGTGGATGCCGTGGATGTCTTCGTCGGCGGGCGGTCCGGGCCGGATCCCAAGCAGGCGGTAAAAGTGCTGGAGGATGTGCCGTGCGACAAACTGGCTTCGGTGCTGGAAGGGCTCGTGCCGTATCACACGCGCGACAAGCTGCACCGGGTGGGGCGGGGGAGACCGACGGCCAAGCCGCAGGTGTCTAATGCACCGTCGGCGCCGGCGACTGCCGTGTCTCGGTAGTGGGGTTGTTTGCGAACAGCCCACTGCCACTTGTTAACACAATCATTCTCCATCACAATACACACTGCGGCGCTGGGCTACCCCTTGGTGACCGCCGACGAGGCGCTGATGCGGAAGATGCGCGGCCACAGCATCCTGGTGCGCCTCAAGGACCTGGCGTTCGCCTAATTAGCCTCTCCCTACGGGGGAGAGGGTGGGGGTGAGGGGAATGTCTGGAGGGAAGGAGCTGAGCCAGGAACGCCTAGAGGTTTTGAAGACCTTATGCCTCTGGTATAAAGAAGAGGTCTTCCGACGACGCGAGCAGATGATGTGGCTGACCGGATCGGCGAGCGGAGTTCTGGTGCTGGTTCTGGTTCTCCTGCTGATTGTTCCCACCGCAGCCGCTCCCGAGTGGACTGCCACGGTCCTCACCGGCACTGGCATTGCCGTGTTTTTCGGGATCGTGGCGTATCTGATTCTCCAGCAGCGGTCCCGTCATCGGATGGCCAAGCACGTGCTGATTGAGATCGAGCGCGAGCTGGGGTTGTATGAGGAAGGCCGGTACCAGCCGGACGCCGCGTTCTATCCGGAGGAATGGCAGATCGCTTGGCGGGAGGATTGGAGTGTGCCGATCTACCTCACCGTGGTAGCCGTGCTGGCCGGGCTCGTCATCGCCGCCGTGCTCCTTCGTTGATAATCAGCACTCCGAATAGGTGCCGATCCCATTATCTTGCCTGCGCTCCTCGCGACAGTCCAGGTGCGCGTATTCCCATTGGTCCTTGCTCACCCCTGTTTCTTTGTTCGGAATGACATACTCCTCCGTACCGCCCACTATGTCGACGGGCTTTTGACAGTAAATGCAGAGTGGCAGATCAGCCATAAAAAATCACCTCGCTGGTGCTCACTGTCTGACAGGTCAAACCTAAAGAAAGATGATTCTCCAGAGTAGTAGGGGGTTAGGGCTTGAGCAGCTCGAAGTCTTTGATCTCCTTTTTCATGAAGTCCCGTAGCCGCTTGATGATTTTCTCCTCCAGTTGGCGAGCACGTTCACGGGAGATGTTGTACTTTTTACCGATGTCGTCAAGCGTGAAAGGGGTGTCTGAGAGGATTCGGTTGCGCAAAATATCGTCATAGCGGTCATCCAGCGTGGCGGCGAACTCGGCCAGCTTTTGCTGGAACAGGTTGCGCAGCTCCTTCTGCTCCAGGCTCGTGTCTGCGGGGATGCCCTGCGCGGGCAGGACATCCATCAGCGTACCCTCCTGGTCTTGTCCCAGTGGCGCGTCCAGGGAGAGGTCCCAGTTCCCGAGGCGCTGCCCCATCTCGATGACGTCGCGCTCACGAACATTGAGGCGATCTGCCAAGAGTTTGGTGTCCGGCACGAAACCCTCGCGCTCCAATTTGCGCTTCTCTTTATTCAGGTTGTAGAAGAGTTTTCGCTGGTCCTGCGTGGTCCCGATCTTCACCATCCGGTAGGTGTTGAGGAGGTAGCGAAGGATATAGGCACGCACCCACCATGCGGCATAGGAGTAGAACCGCACGCCCTTTGAGAGATCGAACTTCCGGATGGCCTGCATGAGCCCCACATTGCCTTCCTGAATCAGGTCCAGTAGCTCTGCGCCGGAGTGGAGATACTCCCGGGCGATGGAGACCGCGACGCGCAAATTGGAAAGGATGAGCTTGACCGCCGACTCACGATTGCCGGTCGTCTGGAAGTCGTTGACCAAGTGCAGCTCTTCTTCTTTGGTCAGGAAGGGGTATCTCCGGACCTCGGCGAGATAGTGCTGCAGCGGATCGTAAGGAACAAGCGCCGTGTCCTCGCGCGCTTGCACGACGGCCGGTTGAGCTAGGTCGAGTTCGTCCTCGACGAGCGGCTCATCGAAAAGGACACCCTCGTCGATCACGTCCTTTTCCTGAACTTCGGCCTCCTCGATCTTGGGCGTGTCACGTTGGGTCTCGTCCATGCGGTGCGGGTATCCTTTCTAAGGTTATTTATTATATCGGACCTTCTCTCCGAAGCAAAATCTATTGCCCCAACAACCTCCCCGCACGAGCCTTGCGCATGGCGTCACGGGTACGCTATAACGTGCCGCCACCTCTGTGGACGATGCACAAGGAGAATCGTTTGCCGATTTTGCGCGCTCTTCGAAGCGGCCATTGGCCATCCCTGCTGGCTGCCTGGCTCCATTTCGAGGTCAGCTTCATGGCCTGGGTCCTCGTGGGAGCCCTCGGAATCTTCATTGCCGAGGACTTCGGGCTCACCGCGACCCAGAAGGGTTTCATGGTCGCAGTCCCCTTACTGGGCGGATCGCTCGTCCGCGTGGTGATGGGTGTGTGGACGGACCGATTCGGTCCACGGCGTACCGGCTTCATCGGCATGCTGGTGGTTACGGGACCGCTGGCCTGGGCCTGGCTGGCCGCCGAGACCTTTACGCAGATGCTCGTGCTGGGGTTGTTCCTGGGGATCGCGGGGGCGAGTTTTGCCGTCTCCTTGCCGTTGGCCAGTCGCGCGTATCCGTCGGCGCACCAGGGGCTGGCGATGGGTGTCGCCGGGTCGGGGAACAGTGGGGCGATCATCAGTATCGCGCTGGCCCCGCTCCTGGCCGCAAGCTTTGGGTGGCATACCGTGTTCGGCATCATGATCCCGGTCGTGGTCCTGACCGCCTTGGCGTACGTGACGCTGGCGCGAGACCATGCCCCTCCGGGCGGGTCTCTGGACGGATCAAGGGTCGGCCGGAGGGGGTTGGGCACTATTCTTCGTGTGCCCGAGACCTACTGGTACTGCCTGCTCTACTCCATTACGTTCGGCGGGTTCGTGGGCCTCAGCAGCTATCTCAGCATCTTCTTTCATGACCAATACGGGCTCTCGCGTGTGGAGGCGGGATGGGCTGCCGCAGCCTGTGCCCTTGCCGGCAGTTTCTCCCGTCCGGTGGGCGGATTCGTGGCCGACCGTCTCGGGGGATTCCGGGTCTTGTCCTTCCTCTATCCGGCCATCGCGATGTTAACCGGCGTGACTGCGCTCATACTCCCCTTCCCATTCGCTTTTGCATCGGTATGGCTGGCGATGACGTGTCTGGGAATGGGCAACGGGGTGATCTTCCAGATGGTCCCCCATCGGTTTCGGCAAGAAATGGGCACCATCTCGGGCCTGGTCGGAGCGGCCGGGGGGATAGGAGGATTCCTGCTGCCGTCGGCGTTAGGCCTCTTCAAGGACCTCAGCGGGACCTACGCGACCGGCTTTGCCATCTATGCATCAGTCTGCGCCCTGATCACGCCTACGGTCGTCGTGTTCCGCCGTCCCCGCCTGCGGGAGGCGGACCCCCACATTTGACACAGACCCTGGGGATCTCTATATTGTTAACTTGTATAGCGTATTCATCTCAACCTGTCTCTTTTTCTCAGGGGGTGTGGATGAGAGAATGAGACTTTCAATCAGGAGATGTTCGTGAAGTTTGACGCCATCGAAGAGGCGATCGCTGATATTCAGCATGGCCGTATGGTCATCCTGGTGGATGACGAGGATCGGGAGAACGAGGGCGACTTCGTCATGGCGGCCGAAAAAATCACTCCCGAGTCCATCAACTTCATGGCGACACATGGGCGCGGCCTCATCTGTCTGACTCTGACCCCCGAGCGGGTGGAGGAGCTCCAGTTGCCGCCGATGGTCGCCGAGAACACGGCGCCGTTCGGCACCGCCTTTACTGTCTCAATTGATGCACGGCGTGGAATCACCACAGGGATTTCGGCCAAGGACCGGGCCGTGACGATCCTGGCCGCCGTGGATTCCAAGACCAAGCCGACCGATCTGGCTCGTCCCGGTCACATCTTTCCACTCAGAGCCGACAAAGGCGGCGTCCTAAAGCGGGCCGGACAGACCGAGGGCTCGGTGGACCTCGCCCGGCTGGCCGGTCTCCGGCCGGCGGGGGTGTTGTGCGAGATCATGAATGAGGACGGAACGATGGCGCGCGTGCCGCAGCTCCAGCAGATAGCCCATCGTCACAACCTCAAGCTGATCACGATCAAGGATCTGATCGAATACCGCATGCAGCGGGAGACCTTCGTCCGCGAAGTGACTCAGGCCAAGCTCCCGACCATCTTCGGGGAGTTTACTGCCCACGTCTTCGAGAACGATCTGGACCACGGCGCCCACGTGGCTCTGGTCAAGGGGGCCATCAAGCCCTCCGACGAGGTTCTGGTCCGCGTGCACTCCGGGTGCCTCACGGCCGATGTCCTCGGATCCCTCCGCTGTGATTGCAGGGAACAGCTTCACCGGGCTTTGCAGATGATCGAAAAGGCCGGTCAGGGCGTCCTTCTGTACTTGAACCAAGAAGGGCGAGGCATCGGCTTGGTCAATAAATTCAGGGCCTACAAGCTCCAGGACGAAGGGAAGGACACGGTCGAAGCCAACCTCGCGTTGGGCTTTAAGCCTGACCTCCGAGACTACGGGATCGGCGCGCAAATCCTGGTCGCCTTGGGTGTGCATAAGATCCGTCTCATTACGAATAACCCGAGGAAGATCGTTGGGGTGGAAGGGTACGGGCTCCGTGTGGTGGAACGCGTGCCGATCGAGATTTCTCCCCAGGCCAGCAACGTCCGGTACCTTCAGACCAAGAAGTCCAAGCTCGGGCACCTTCTGGACAAGGTCTGACCGGTTCCAACGAGGACGCGAATGCTCACGACAATCGAAGGGACGGGCCAAGCCAAAGGCCTGCGGTTCGGCATCATCCGGAGCCGGTTCAACGAGGAGGTCACGAAACGGCTCGTGGAAGGTGCGTTGGACGCTTTGCGCGCGAGGGGGGCGCGTGACGAGGCGATTGATGTGGTTGTGGTTCCGGGGGCTTTCGAGATCCCGCTGGTCGCCGCCCGGCTGGCACGCTCGCGTCGCTATGACGCGTTGCTCTGTCTGGGGGCCGTGATCAGAGGGGAGACGCCTCATTTCGAGTACATCAGTGCGGTGGTGAGCAGAGGGATCGCACGCGTCGCATACGACTATGGACTTCCGGTCATCTTCGGCGTTTTGACCACCGACACCGGAGAGCAGGCAGACGCGCGGTCCGGGATCGGCAGAGTTAACCGAGGATATGAAGCAGGCGTGGCGGCAATCGAAATGGCCAATCTTATGAGGCGCCTTGCTGACGTTCGTGGTGAGCCCGTCGAACCACGCAGCAAACATCTTGGAAAAGGCCGCCCTCCGACCGGCTCAGCGGGAGCGGGATTGAAAACGTTTCCCCGCAAGAGGACGCGATGAGTCTTCGGCGCAAAGGACGCGAATTGGCGCTGCAGGTCCTTTTTCAGTGGGACATCCACCACGAGACAACAGGGTGGCTGTATGACTTCTGGGCGCAGAATAAAGCGCACCCCGAGGCTCGTAAGTTCGCCGACCGGCTCATCTCCGGGGTGATCGAACACAGCAGCGCGCTCGACGACCTCATCGGCCGCCACGCGGAGCACTGGACCGTTTCCCGCATGGCCCATATTGACCGGGCGGTTCTACGCATGGCGGTTTATGAGCTGCTGTCTATGCCCGACATCCCTGCGCGGGTCACGCTGAACGAAGCCATCGACATCGTCAAGTTGTTCGGAGACGACCAGTCGGGAGCGTTCGTCAATGGCATTCTGGATCGCATCTTGCGCGAGGAGCCTCGTTTGCTGGAGAAGGCGCGGGAGAGCGCTTCACCGGTGGGCCATGATTGACCGCTACAGCCGGCCCGGCCTCAAGGCCCTCTGGGACCCGACCCGCAAGTATGAAACCTGGCTTCAAGTGGAGCTCCTCGCGTGCGAGGCTTTTTCCAAGCAGGGCCTCATCCCGGCCTCCGCCCTCCGTGAGATTCGCGCCAAGGCTCGCATCAATCCGGCGCGTATCGAGGCCTTGGAGCGGGTGGTCAAGCACGATGTGATCGCCTTCCTCGAGTCCATCTCGGAGCAGGTCGGCCCTTCGGGTCGGTACCTGCATATGGGCCTCACCTCATCCGACGTGCTGGACACTTCCCTGGCGGTTCTGATGGTCGAGGCCGCCGACGCGATCCTGGCGGACCTGGATCGACTGCTTCGAGTGCTGCGACAGCGGGCCCGGGAGCACCGTGACACGGTGATGATCGGGCGCTCCCACGGCATCCACGGGGAACCCATTACATTTGGCGTCAAGCTGGCGATCTGGTACGACGAAGTAAAACGGCACCGGGAACGGATCCGGCGGGCGCGTGAAGAGATCGCCTACGGGAAGCTGTCGGGAGCGATGGGAACCTTTGCGCATCTGTCTCCCGTCGTCGAGGCCTATGTCTGCAGGAAGCTGGGCCTCAAGCCGGCTCCGGCCTCCAACCAAGTGATCCAACGCGACCGCCATGCGGGGTACCTCACTGCACTGGCCCTCCTGGCGAGCAGCATCGAGAAGTTCGCGACGGAGATCCGCCACCTTCAGCGGACGGAGGTACTGGAAGCTGAGGAACCTTTTGCGCCTGGACAGAAGGGCTCGTCCGCAATGCCGCACAAGCGCAACCCGATCGTTTCCGAGAACCTCTGCGGGCTGGCCCGGTTGGTGCGGGCGAACGGCCTGGCCGCCTTGGAGAGCGTCGTCCTCTGGCATGAGCGTGACATCAGCCACTCGTCGGTCGAACGGGTCATCATTCCCGACAGCACGATAGTGATTGATTACATGCTGACCCGCTTCACGGACCTCATGGCCGATCTGGTTGTCTATCCCGACCGGATGCGCCGCAATCTTGACCTGACGGGCGGAGTCATTTACTCACAGCGCTTGATGCTGGAACTTGTGAAGCAAGGCGCGCCACGCGCGCAGGCGTACGAGGCGGTCCAGCGCCTGGCCACAGCGGCCTGGAACGGACGGTCGCCGTTCCGGGACTTGGTTGAGAAGGACCCCTTTGTGACGAAGCACCTGTCCTCCGAGACCATCGCGATGTGTTTCAAGCCTCAAGCCTATACCCGCCATGTCCAGACGATCTTTAGGCGGGTGTTTGGGGGACACGCGGGTTCCGGGAAGAAACGCGGGCGGTCGGCTCCATGAAAGCGCGAGTCTGCGTCACGTTGAAGCGCGGAATCTTGGACCCTCAAGGCCAGGCGGTTCTCCACGCGCTCGGCTCCTTGGGCCATACCGGCGTCAAGGAGGTGCGGGTCGGCAAGCTCATCGAGCTGGAGCTGGCCACGAACGACCGACCGGGGGCCGAGGCCGAAGTGAAGGCCATGTGCGAGCGCCTGCTGGCCAATACCGTGATTGAGGAGTATCGGTTCGAGCTGCTGGACTGACAGAAAAGGAGGAAGGAAGACCGCTTGGGTTTTGAAGGCCGGTTCGAAAAGACGGACATCTCCGGGATCATGCAGGTCCTGGCGATGAACCAACGATATGGAGTCCTGATTCTTGTCCACACGGACGGCGGAGCGCGATTGGTCTTCAAAGGAGGACAGGTCGTCTCCGGCGATGCGGACTCCACGCGGAAGTTGGGACGAAGGCTCGTGGATAAGCGCCTGGTCACCGAGGACCAACTCGTTGAGGCGCTCCTAAAGCAAGGGAAGCACGGGTGGAAAGAAAGCAAGCCTCCCCTCGGGACGGTCCTTGTGGAATCCGGCGCTATGAAACAGGACGCGCTCGAGGCGATCCTGCGCGAACAATTGTTCGATGTCGCAGGGGAGATCTTGACCTGGAAGAGCGGCGCCTTCTTCTTTGAGCCCAGTGCACCCCAGGCTCGTCCGTTGGGTATGGGGCAGGGGATGGAGGCCGAATTTCTGATGATTGAAGCCGCCCGTCTTCGGGACGAGCAAAGAGCCCGCCAGCCGGCTTTGCCACTTTCGGCCGGGACTCCGATGCCTGCCGCGGCGTCCGCCAAGTCGGCGGCGTCTGAAAAGCCTGTTGCCACCCCAAAGTCTGAGGCTCGAGCGCAGCCGACGCTTGCGGAGATCGAGTCTCTCGTCCTAAAGCTCTCCCCAGACGAAAAAGTTCTCTTGACTCGGGATCTGCTTGAGCAGGGCTGGGGACCTACGCTGGAAGAAGAACCATCTGCGGATACGCGCGCGCCAGTGGGCGGTTCCGAGATAGAGGCGGAAGACCTGGAAGTGGTCCCCGATCTCGTCGCCCTGGAGTTTCCGCCCAAAGTCCCGCAAGAACTTCCGGCGGATCTGAAGGCTGCCGAGGACGCTCGGCGTCTGGCCCGAATCATTGTGTCGGACATCGCCCTGTACGAATCCAAGGCGCTCGAACTCGCCGTTCAATCGGGTGACTTCGAAGGCACGTTGGCCTCTCACCTGGCGGCCGGCCGAAAGCTCCTCGCTCGGCGAGTCCCGGCCGAAGTACTGGCTGTCCATGATTTTCTCGGCGAGGCCATCCAAGACCTGATCAAGGCTCGCACGAAGGCTACCAATCCGAGCTGAGCGCAATGGCGGATACGTCCATCCGAGTAGGCGTCATCGTCTTTCCTGGCTCCAATTGTGACCATGACTGCCACCACGCGGTGACGAAGGTCCTGGGCGCCTCGGCCGAGCTTGTGTGGCACAAGGCGGAAAGCCTGCCCGCGCTGCATGCCGTCGTGATCCCCGGCGGATTTTCCTACGGCGACTATCTTCGAACCGGTGCGATTGCCCGGTTCTCACCGGTGATGGGGGCCGTCGCTCGCTTTGCCGAACGCGGCGGGGCGGTTCTCGGCATCTGCAATGGGTTTCAAATTTTGCTGGAGGCGGGGCTTCTGCCCGGAGCCATGCTGCGTAATCGCTCGTTGACCTTTGTCTGCCGCGATGTTCACGTCCGGGTCGAGAGCACCGCGACACCGTTCACCGGTCGCTGCCGACCAGGTCAGGTGCTGACGCTCCCGATCGCTCATGCCGAGGGAAACTATTACACCGACGCTGCAACCCTGTCCTCCCTTACCGCCAAGAACCAGGTCGTCTTTCGCTACTGCTCACCGGAAGGGGAGATTACCCAAGAGGCCAACCCCAACGGATCACTCGGCAATATTGCCGGGATCACGAACGCTGGTGGGAACGTCGTGGGGATGATGCCCCACCCGGAGCGGTGTTCTGAAGCGCTCCTCGGCAACGAAGACGGTCGCTTGATCTTTCTCTCATTACTGGACGCCATTTCTCCCCTCGCCCCCGTTGCGGGGGAGAGGGGAGGGTGAGGGGACCGGGAGCCGACGTTGCGCCGGCGCCCGGCCTAACGCTTTACTTCATCTTCAGATGGGCTTTGAGAATTCCGGAATTCTGGATATCCGGATTGTTCTTGCCGAGATCGAAGGCCGTCTTGAAGTGTTCCGTTGCGCCCTTATGATCGCCTGACTTGTCCAGTGCCAGCGCCACGTTATAATGCGCTTCCGCCGAATTGGGGTCGGCTTTGGCTGCTTCGGTGAAATGGTTGAGGGCGACATCCCAATGACCCTGGTTATAAAGCTCGATGCCTTCCTTATTGTGCGATTCCGCTTTGGATCCGGCTGCCGTGTTGAGAGCCGGCGCCGCCTTGCCCATTTGCGCCCACGCCTGTCCGCTCACGAACACCAGCGAGATCGCAATCACCGCGAACCCTAATAGCCTCTTCATCAGTCTCCTCCTTCCGTGTGAGTGCCGTCACCACTGCCGCTTTATCAGGGCTATGCCGGATAGCGACTGACATAATCCTACTCGCCCTCACCACGCCGTGACAATGCCTTTTTTCATGGGGATTAGGACGCGCAATCGCTCATTTTTCGCGTTCCCTGGCCATAGAAATGCTACAATGTGATCCACTACAGGGTGGGAAGCGTTGATGGCGGACCTCGGCATCACGAAAGAACTCGTTGCTCAGCATGGGCTCACCGACGACGAGCACCGGAAGATCATCCGGATTCTGGGCCGGGAACCAAATCTCACCGAGCTCGGGATGTTCTCGGTTATGTGGAGCGAGCATTGCTCGTATAAGAGTTCCCGCGCCTTCCTTAAGAAGCTTCCGACGCACGGTCCCCAGGTCGTCCATGGTCCCGGTGAGAATGCCGGCGTGGTGGACATCGGCGACGGCCTGGTCGCGGTCTTCAAGATGGAAAGCCACAACCACCCCTCGTTCATCGAGCCCTATCAGGGCGCTGCGACCGGCGTGGGGGGCATCTTACGCGACATCTTCACGATGGGGGCAAGACCAATCGCCCTGCTGGATTCGTTGCGGTTTGGCCCGCTCGAGAGCCCCCCAAACCGCTACCTCTTCAGCGGCGTCGTGTCCGGCATCGCCGGTTACGGGAATTGTGTCGGGGTGCCGACGGTGGGAGGCGAAATCTCCTTCAACCCCATTTACGACAAGAATCCCTTGGTCAATGTGTTTTGCCTGGGTATCGCTCGGCGTGACCGGATATTCCTGGGAAGGGCGGCCGGGGTCGGCAACCCGGTGTTGTACGTCGGCGCCAAGACCGGGCGGGACGGCATTCACGGCGCGACCATGGCTTCCGATGCTTTTGATGAGGGATCGGATGCGAAACGGCCCACGGTCCAAGTCGGCGACCCGTTCACCGAAAAGCTTTTGCTGGAGGCCTGCCTCGAACTCATGGAGCGGGATCTCGTGGTCGGGATCCAGGACATGGGAGCCGCCGGCCTGACGAGCTCCTCCTGCGAGATGGCTTCGCGGGCCGGGACGGGCATCGAACTCGAACTGGCGCACGTTCCGCGACGCGAGGCGCGCATGACACCCTATGAAGTGTTGCTCTCGGAATCGCAGGAGCGGATGCTGCTCGTTGCCAAGCCCGGACGGGAAGGCGAGGTTCTGGACACCTGCAAGAAGTGGGATTTGGATGCCGCCGTGATCGGTCGTGTCATGGAGGACGGCTTGCTCCGCGTCACAGACCAGGGCGTCGTGGTCGCCGAGGTTCCCGCGCGCGCCCTGGCGGATGACGCGCCTAAGTACGAGCGGCCGGCGGAAGCCCCCCCGTACCAAGACTTTCTGCAGTCCTTGCCTCTCGAGCTGATCCCGGAGCCGAGGGACTGCAACCTCGTGCTGGAGACCCTGCTGGCCTCGCCGACGATCGCGTACAAAGGCTGGGTCTTCGAACAGTATGACCACATGGTCCAGACCAACACGATAGTCCGGCCCGGATCAGATGCCGCCGTGTTGCGGATCAAGGGGACGGAGAAGGCCCTGGCCGTCACGGCGGATTGCAACAGCCTCCACTGCGTGCTCAACCCATACACAGGCGCGGCCGGCGCCGTCGCCGAGGCCGCGCGTAATCTCGTCTGCGCGGGAGCGCGGCCGCTGGCCCTGACCGACTGCCTCAATTTCGGAAACCCGGAGCGCCCGGATATCATGTGGCAATTCATCTTGGCCGTCGAAGGGATTAGCGATGCCTGCACGGCCCTGAAGATTCCGGTGGTGAGCGGGAATGTGAGCTTCTATAATGAGACCCGAGGGCTTTCGATCTACCCGACGCCGATCATCGGGATGGTCGGGCTTTTAGATAATGCGGAGCGCGCCGTGACGCAAGGGTTCAAAGCCGAGAACGATGCCGTCGTGCTGCTGGGCGAAGCGGGCGAAGACCTTGGAGGAACCGAGTACGTCCGAGCCATTCACCATCGGGAGCAGGGAACGCCCCCCCTGCTCAATCTCGAGCGGGAAGCCGCGCTGCAGGACGTCGTGCTGAAGGCGGTCGCGCAAGGTCTGGTGCGGTCCGCTCACGATTGTTCGGAGGGGGGAATGGCGGTGGCGCTGGCTGAGTGTTGTCTGTCCGCGCCGAACGGCCCGCTCGGCGCGGCGATCACACTGGAGCAACAGGGGCTTCGGCGAGACAGCCTCCTGTTCGGAGAGTCCCGGTCCCGGATTATCCTTTCGGTCAAACCCGGCGATGTGGGAGCGGTCATCGCCTTAGCGGGTCACGCCAACGTCCCGTCCGCCGTGCTCGGTTCCGTCGGGGGGCCGCGGCTGATGGTGTCCATCCGTGACGAGCGGGGCCGTGTGACACGATGGGTTGATCGCTCGTGCCGCGACCTTGACGCGATCTGGCGTGGGGCGCTCCCTGCGGTGTTCACCCAGGCCTTGGCTCCCGGAGGAGAGCGCGCATGAGCAGGGTCAGGCGTACCCTCGTCCCCGACAAATTTCACGACGAATGCGCCGTCTTCGGTGTGTTCAATCATAAGGAAGCCGCCAACCTCACCTACCTTGGGCTCTATGCACTCCAGCACCGAGGTCAGGAAAGCTCGGGGATCGTCTCCAACGATGGGGACCAATTCCATAGTGAAAAGGCGATGGGTCTGGTGGCCGAGATTTTCACCAAAGAACGGCTCAGGCGCCTGCCCGGCCGATCTGCAATCGGCCACAACCGGTACTCCACAGCCGGCTCCAGCGATCTCAAAAACGCGCAGCCGTTGGTCATCAACTTCGCCTTCGGCAATTTGGCCCTGGCCCACAACGGCAACCTCATCAACGCCGAGATGCTGCGCAACGAACTGGAGGCCTACGGCTCGATTTTCCAATCAACCACCGACAGTGAGGTAATCGTCCACCTGATCGCGCATTCTCGTCAAAGCGTCCTGCTCGATCGGGTGGTTGATGCGCTCAACCAGGTGCGTGGGGCGTTTTCGATTACCCTGCTCACGGATCAGGGTCTGATTGCGGCTCGAGACCCGTATGGTTTTCGGCCGCTATGCCTGGGACGGATCAAGGATGCCTGGGTGGTGGCCTCGGAAAGCTGCGCGTTCGATCTCATCGGCGCCGAGACGATACGCGACATCGAGCCGGGGGAGCTCATTGCGGTGGACGGACAGGGGCTCCGGTCCTTTCACCCGTTCCCCAAGGCTAAACCCGCGATGTGCATCTTCGAGCATATCTACTTTGCCCGGCCGGACAGCCGGATTTACGGCCACAATGTCTACATGACCCGTAAGGCGCTGGGCCGCCGACTGGCCAAGGAAGCCCCCGTGGTCGCCGATCTTGTCATTCCGGTCCCGGACTCAGGCGTGCCGGCTGCCATCGGCTTTTCGGAAGGAGCCAATATTCCCTTTGAGACCGGCCTCATCCGCAACCACTACGTGGGACGGACCTTCATCGAGCCTGAACAGCGCATCCGGCACTTCGGCGTCAAGGTCAAGCTCAATGCCGTTCGGGAGGTGCTGGAAGGGAAACGGGTGGTCGTGGTGGACGACTCCATCGTGCGCGGCACCACGAGCCGCAAGATTGTCAAGATGATCCGCCACGCGGGCGCCAAGGAAGTCCACATGCGGATCTCTTCGCCGCCGATCGTTTCCCCGTGCTTTTACGGCATTGATACGCCGAGCAAGAAGGAATTGATCGGAGCTTCGCATAGAGTGGAAGAAATCCGCAAATACATCACGGCCGATTCGCTCGCCTACCTAAGTCTGGAAGGAATGTTGGCAGCTTCCCCTGGCGACGATGACCGGTACTGCAATGCCTGCTTCACCGAAAACTATCCCATCCCCTTCACGAAGGCGGAGGAGATGCAGTTGGGTCTCTTCGATCGTCCGTGAAAAAGCTTGCGTCGCGGCTTACCCGACGCATTCTCGTTTATCTCGTTCTCCTACAGGTTTTCCTGATCCACATCTGGATTGTCGAGCCGAACTGGACCGAGATCACGCGTCGCGAGGCCTGGTTCACGAACCTCCCAGGCGAGTTTAACGGGCTGGTCGTGGCCCATCTGTCGGACCTGCACATGCGCGGGTATGGCGGCAGGGAACGGCAGGTCCTCAAGCTCCTGGCGGAGGCCAGGCCGAACCTGATCGTCATGACCGGCGATTTCACGTTGGAGGGGAGCGATCCGGCCCCCATTCAGCAGTTCCTGGGGGACCTTCGGGATCTCCAGCCCACATTTGGGATCTGGGCTGTGCTGGGCAACCACGATCACTGGTACCCGCTGGCTCCCGACGATGAGGCACTACGGAGGTTTTTCAGCGAGGCAGGCGTCGCGCTTTTGGTCAACGAGGGGGGCCGCATCGGCAAAGGAGAGGACACCCTCTCGCTGATCGGGGTAGACGACCCGTTTTCCGGCTATGCCAATCTGACCGAATCACTACGGGGCATGCACCGGACTCCGTTTGCAATCTTATTGACTCACTCGCCGGAGATCTTCGTCAAGGCCGATCTCGCCAAGTTCGATCTCGTCCTGGCCGGGCACACTCACGGTGGACAGGTCCGCTTGCCCGGAGTCGGCGCGCTATGGCTCCCCCGCGGTAGCGAGGGCTTCGAGTCGGGATGGTTTTACGGACAGTTCGCGCAGATGTACGTCACGCGGGGAGTAGGCACGAGCATCCTGCCGGTGCGTTTCCTCTGCCGGCCTGAGATCGCCCTGATCACGCTGAAACGTGGCGCGACCAAACTGGAGGGGAGGGGCGCAACCCCTCCCGATCAATCCTCCAGTGTAGAAATATCCCCAGGGTTCTGGCCAAGTTCCTTGGCCTTCAGCACCCGGCGCATGATCTTGCCGGATCGGGTCTTCGGGAGGCTGGCAACGACTTCGATCTCCCGTGGCACGGCGATCTTTCCTAATTCGTGCTTGACGTGATCCTTCATCCTTTGAAGCAGTTCAGGCGAATCATGAAATCCTTGCTTTAAGATCACAAACGCCTTGATGGATTCCCCGGCCGTCTTGTGGGGCTTCCCGATGACGGCGGCCTCCGCGACGGCCTCATGGCTGACCAGGGCGCTTTCCACTTCGGCCGTGCCGATCCGGTTGCCGGCCACCTTGATCACGTCGTCGGCCCGGCCCATAAAGAAGAAGTACCCGTCCTCGTCCTTCCGGCACACGTCTCCGGCTGTATAGCACCCCGGGATCGTATTCCAGTACATTTTGTACCGCTCCGGATCCTTGTAGATCGTCCGCATCATGGAGGGCCAGGGCTTCTTGATCACGGCAAACCCGCCGGCGTTCGGCGCAAGCGGCTTGCCTTCGCGGTCCACGACGTCGGCCTCGATGCCCAGAAACGGCCGTGCCGCGGAGCCGGGCTTAAGCTTGGTGCAGGGAAGGGGCGTGACGAGGATCATGCCGGTTTCGGTCTGCCACCAGGTATCCATAATTGGCAGCTTCCCGCCGGTGACGCGGTGGTACCAGAGCCAAGCCTCCGGGTTGATCGGCTCGCCGACCGTGCCGAGTATCCGCAAGCTGCCGAGGTCGTATTTCTTCGGCCACTCTTCCCCGTACTTCATCAGGAGGCGGATCGCGGTCGGGGTGGTGTAGAAGATGCTGACCCCGTAGCGTTCGATCAGGTCCCACCACCGGCCTGGGTTTGGGTAATCGGGTTTACCTTCAGCCATCAGGATCGTCGCGCCGTTCAACAGCGGCCCATAGACGATATAGCTATGCCCCGTCACCCAGCCGGGGTCGGCCACGCAGAAGTACACGTCATCGTCCTTGAGATCGAATACGAGCTTGGTGGTCAGGTAGGTTCCGACCATGTAGCCTCCGTGCACGTGCTGGACGCCCTTGGGCTTACCGGTGGTGCCGGACGTATACAGGAAGTAGAGCGGGTCTTCGGCATCCATGACCTCCGGAGGGCACACCGCCTTTTCGCCTTTCAGCCAGTCGTGCCAATCGAGTTCCTTCGGGACGGAAAGGGGGATGCCGGGCTTCTGGCGACGGACGACGACGACCGTTTCGATGGACGGCGAGTTCGCGACGGCCTCATCCACGACCGGCTTGAGTGGCACGACCTTGCCGCGGTCATATCCCACATCGGCGGTGAGGATTACGCGGGGCTGGCTGTCCTCGATCCGGCTGGCCAGTGCGGGGGCGCTGAATCCTGAATAGACGACGGTATGGATCGCTCCGATACGGGCGCACGCCAGCATAGCCACGGTCTGTTCGGGGATCTTGGGCAGGTAGATGGCGACTCGGTCGCCCTTGCGGATGCCCAGCGCCTTCATCGCGTTGGCGCAACGGCAGACTTGCCGGTAGAGCTCCCCATAGGTGAAGATGCGCTCGGTGTTGTCTTCGCCGACCCAGATTAGGGCGACCTTGTTTCTGCGCCAGGTTTGGAGGTGACGGTCCAGACAGTTGTGCGCGATATTACATTTTGCGCCGAGGAACCACTTGGCCCAGGGATAATCCCATTGGAGGACTTGCGTCCAGGGAGAAAACCAGTCTAATTCGCGAGCCGCCTTGTCCCAGAACGCCGGAACGTCCCGGATGGAATCCTTGTAGGCGGTTTCGTAGTCCTTGATCCAGGCCTGCTCGATGGTCTCTGGTGTGGGGTGAAAGACATCTGTAACCTTCAAAAAGCTATCAACTTGTTCTTCCATCGTGATGTGATCTCCGTGTCCTGCCATCACTCATCCCTCTTCCCGCTGGTGAGAGGGGGAGAGGGTCAGTCTGCTCCGCCTTTCAGGTAATTGAGGCCGATCTTCAGCGCGCGACGGATCATTTCCGGCCACCTGGCTTCCGGGTATTCCGCCAGGACGGCGGCGGCGTTCGGATCCTGGAGGTAGAGGTTCGTGATGTACACGATCCCGTCCTCGATCTTGACCTCCTTGGCCTGTTCCATTGGATGTCCTCTTATGGTGAGAGAATGCGCGTATCTTACAAGCCCTTGAAAGAGCCGTCAACGACGCGTTTCTTGACAGGGTGCCCCCTCCGTGTTAGCCTTTTTCTACGAATAAGGAGGGCCTATATGGGCTTGCAACCTGTTATGAAGCTGGGCTGGACGGCGTGCGTCGCCGTAGGAATAGCGCTCATCTTCTCCGCATGCTCGAGCACGCCCAAGTGGGTGGACAAGGGCGGTGGCTATATGAACGAGAAGGACAGCAAGGCCTTCTATGGAGTGGGAGCCATCACGGGTATCCGGAACGAACCCCTGGCCAAGGAAGCGGCCGACAACCGCGCGAGGGCCGACCTTGCCAAATACGTTGACACCTATACGAGTTACCTGATGCGGGACTATGCGGCGTCCACGACGGCCGGCGACTTCACGAAATCGAGCGAAGAGCAGAACGTCGAACGCGCCCTCAAAACGTTCGTGGCCGCCAACCTTTCTGGCGTGGTGGTTGTGGACCGATGGGAGAAGGAGGAAAAGAGCGGAAAGACCATCTACTCGCTGGCCAAGATGGACCTCGCCACGTTCAAAGAACAGGTCGGCCAGATGAAGGAACTGAACTCCGCGGCCCGGGACTTCGTCCGGAAGAACGCCGAGCAGGCCTTCGAACGGTTACAACAGGAAGAGGACAAACGTGTTGGTCGGTAATCATCGGATGCTCGCCGGGTTGGGCCTGCTGGCGGCCGTGCTGGTAAGTGAAGGCTGCGCTTCCACTACGGTCTCGCGAGTGGATACAGCCACCGTGACCGATCTCAGCGGCCGGTGGAATGACACGGACTCTCGGCTCGTGGCCGAGGAGATGGTGAAGGCCGCTCTGGCGCAACCCTGGCTGGACAGCACGACCAAGGCCAAGGGGAAAGCGCCGGTGGTCGTCGTGGGGACGGTGACGAACCGGAGTCACGAGCACATCAACATTCAGACCTTCATCAGTGACCTGGAGCGTGAGTTGACCAATTCGCAACGGGTGACCTTCGTGGCCGGCAAGGGGGAACGGGAGGAGCTCCGTGAAGAACGCCGCGAGCAGGCTACGCATGCTCTGGAGTCCACGCAGAAAGCCCCTGGAAAGGAGATCGGAGCGGACTACCTGCTTCGAGGTTCGATCAGCACCATTCAAGATGAGGCGGAGGGGACCAAAGCAATCTTCTACCAGGTGGACCTCGAGATGGTGGACCTCTCCAACAACGTCAAATCCTGGTTCGGCCAGAAGAAAATCAAAAAAGTCGTCGAACGTAAACGCGTCATCTTCTGACGCGCACGGTCCCTTTGCCTACCTATTCCGCATGCCCCTTCCCCGGGCGAGAGGGATTTTCTCTGCTGCTCATCTTTTCCCTTGCGACGATGTCGGCCTGCGGGTCTGCGGGCGCCCACTATGCCAAGATTGAGCGGGCGCTCCGGGCCGGAGACGCAAGCAAAGCTGTGTCCATCATTACGAAGAGTGAAGGCGCCTATGGGAACCGGAGCGCGGCGCTGTATCTTATGGATAAGGGGATGATCCAACACCTGGCGGGCCACTACACGGAGAGCAACCAGTCGCTGGCCAGGGCGGAGGAACTCACCGAGGACCTATATACCCGGCGCATCCTGTCGGAGGTTGAAGCCTTCCTCACTACGGACAATGCGTTGCCGTATGAAGGCGAGGACTTTGAGAAGGTGCTGCTCAATGTCATGATGGCCCTCAACTACGTGCATCTGGGACTCTGGGATGACGCGCTGGTGGAAGCCCGGAAGGTGGATCATAAGCTGAACGTCCTGGCCGAACGGAACAATCGGAAGATGGCGTATTCGAAAGACACCTTTGCCCGCTACCTGAGCGGGATCCTCTATGAAGCCGTCGGGGACCTCAGTAATGCCTTCGTCGCTTACCGGCTGGCTTTTGAAGCTTTCCGGCAATCCCGCACGGTCTATGGAACGGCTGTACCGGATCTCTTGCGTCAGGATCTCCTGCGGGTGTCCGAGGCCCTTGGCTTGAACCAGGAGCACAACGAATACCGGCAGGTCTTTCCGGGGATCGCATGGCAGCCGGAGGGAGCCGCGCGAGGACTCGGAGAGCTGGTCTTTATCACCTATGCCGGGCGTGCCCCTATGAAACGTGATGTGTTCGTGGACGTTCCCTTCAGCGTGGGTGCCCTCAACGTCGTGCTGGCGACAAAAGGACTGAGCCGGCATGATACCGTGAATCACCGGGCAGCCGAGAGCGTCCTGTACGGGCTGACCGGCAGGGTGGTCAGGCTGGCGGTTCCACAGTTCGTGCCGCGCCGCTCGGCACTCGCCTATACCGAGGCCATCGCGGTCTCCGGGGAGGGCAGTCACACAGCCCGCTCCGTCTTGATGGAGGATATCACGACGATTGCGGTGAAGGACCTGGAGGACCGTCTTCTCAGAACGACGGCCAAGGCCGTGGCTCGCTCGGCATGGAAGTACGCGCTGGCGGAAAGTGTGCGGGTCGGCGTGCGTCAGGCCGTCGGCAAAGACGGCGGGGCGCTTGCCGGCGCGGTGGCAGGCGCGGTGGCTCGGATCGCAGCCATCGCGTCTGAGGAAGCGGACAAGCGAAGCTGGGTCACCCTCCCTGATCAGATCCACATCGGCCGTGTGCTGTTGCCGCCCGGCACGTATGACGTAGAGTTCAGGCATGTCGGCAAATTCGGGGGCGTGGTGGAACGGCAGACGGTGCGAGGCGTGACGGTTGCCGATGGGCAGAAGCGGTTCCTCAGCACGCGAGTCTTGCAATGATCGCGCGCGTCATGATCGTGTCCCTTTTGTTCGTCCTCGCAGCCTGCGCCGGTACGCCGAAGACACCCGACTGGGTGACCGGGGCGAAGGCGGCGGCGTACCCAGAGGACCAGTATTTGATCGGCGTCGGGCAAGCCGATTCCCGGCCGGTGGCGGAAGAACGGGCCTATGCGGCAGTCTCGCGGATATTCAAGGCGGAAGTGACGAGCCAGGCCAAGGATTGGGAAACGTATCTGAGTCTGGAGCGGAAGGGGAATGTACAGACCGAACGGCGCGTAACCCTGGACACCTTCACAAAAGTCGCGACCGACAAGGTACTGGAGAACGTCAAGATCGCAGAGACGTGGCAGGACCCGAAGTCAGATCTCCATTCGGCGTTAGCGGTGATGAACCGCGGGGAGGCGCGGACGGCGCTGACGAGTCGGATCGCTGACTTGGACGAGGCGGTCGCGCGCGACGTGAAAGAAGCACGCAGCGCAACGGATAGGCTTGTGAAGCTCCGAGGGATCAAGCGGGCAATCCGGACCCTGATCGTTCGGGACACGTACGCCAGCGACCTACGGGTGGTCAGCGGCGGCCGTGGACGTCCATCCGACTATTCGGTCGCGGGCCTTTCCGGAGATCTGGAGAAGTTGCTCAACGACAGTCTGGTAGTGGCCGTCGAAGTGAAAGGGGATCAGGCCGAGGCGGTCCGGCAAGCCGTTATGGAAGGGTTGGTCCGCGAAGGACTACCGGTGACGGCGCGGAACGCCCAACCGGTCTCCGGCGAGATGGGGCCCTCGGATCTGCTGGTTAGAGGAGAGACCCGACTGTGGCCTTCCGATGTGCCGGACCCCAAGTTCCGCTATGTCCGGTGGTGCGCAGATTTCGTCATTCTGAGCCAGGGAGAGCAGCGGGTGCTCGGCAGCGTGGCCCGCTCCGGGCGCGAGGGGCATCTCAACTTTCCCGAGGCAACCGGGCGGGCACTCAAGGTCCTCCAGCAGGAAGTCTCCTCCGCCCTCGCCAAGAGCCTTGCCGAGCACATCTACGGCGATCCCCCGTCGGATTCAACCCCGACCCCAGCCGCCTGCCCGAAACCATAAGGGTCCTGATGGCCGGACTGTTCACTTGCCTCAGAATTTGTCGAGCAGTTGTTTTTTCTTCTCCCGGTATTCCTCTTCTGTGATCAGGCCTTGCTCCCGCAACCCTTTGAGCGTTCGCAGGCGATCCTCTATCGCCTGTTTGGGTGGGTGGTTTGGCGGAGGGCCAGGTTCAAGTTTTGTCGGTTGAGTAGGCGGAGTCGCAGGCGCAAGGACCGGCTTGGCTTCTAGCAGCGCCTGGTAAGCAATGGACAGCTCCAGCCCATCAGCCATCAGGAATCCACTCAGGCTCCGCTTCCCGGGGCCTACAGTCAGATAGTCGCCGGGGACTAGTTCCACGAACAGGCCCGAATCGGAGTGGAGAGGGTCCTGCCACAACTGCTCGCGTATGCTGGATCTGGTCACACCGTGCCGGTAATTCGCCAAAATGAGGTGAAGGATGGGGCCCTCAACGAACCATCCCCCGGTCGTGATCTCGGTCATCTGGGGCGTGCGCGCCCGGCTCAAGCCGAACACCACCCACTCATCCGGGTGGGTCCGGGTGAAGGCCTCGCTGAGTTTTGCGCTGAGGTAGGCGATCTCGTCGGGCGCGAACGCCGGTATTGGGGGATCCTTCGCGGTCGTAAAGAGAAAACTATCTTTGTGACTCTGGACTTGGATGCGGGACAGGATGCGTGCCCACTCGTCGGGATTGAGGGTGAGGGGATGGGCAAAGCGCACCGCGCCGTCTCTGCGTGGGTCGCCGTAGCGGGCCTCCACGCGGACGAACCGGTCTTGGCTTTCGTGAACAGGCTGGGCAACCCTGACCGGGCCGAGGCAGGCCTGGCCGAGGAGAATCAGGACGATGGCAGAAAGCGTTACTTTGTGGCGCACTGCGGTCGAGTGCAGTATTCTTTGAGCTTCTTAAGATCTTCCGTGGTAATCATCCCATCGATATGAATGTCACACGGGTCCCCACAGGCGCTCTCTCCGACAGATTTATTAAGGTTTCGAACGAGAATGTTAATATCATCCTGATCTATATCGCCGTCACCGTCAAGATCACCAAAGGGTGGCCGTTGTCGCTGCTCTGGAGTTACTGTGCCGGCTTTGCGCTGGCCGATGCCGCCTCCTCCACTCGAGTCCGCCGGCAGCCCACTTAGTTGGTTTAGCCTGTGCGCCACAGCACCAGCGCTTCGCGGCTCCGAGGGAGACAGCATGGGTCCCTTACCGACGAGAGCGGCCCCCCACGCGTGACTGCCGAGGGAGAGAAACACCGCCGGAACAAGCAGAAGCCAGCTCTTCCTAGCTCGCATCGGACACCGTCAATTGGTGGAAAAGCCCTCCTATCATGATAATCCCAGGGACTGGAGCAGGGCAACATCACCTGACGCTGCGCCAAATGGTCTGCGACGAGCGCGCGGTTCTTTACCCTGCTGCCGGTGGGGCAGCAGGAGGCGGCTGGGTCAGGTACTCCTCGCGGTAGATTTGAATGGCCGTCATGAGGATGGCCAGGAGAATCGGGCCGAGAAAGAGCCCGATCAGGCCGTAGGCCGCAAGGCCACCGAGGATACTGAAAAAAAGAAAGAGCACGGGGAGCTTTGCTCCCTGGCCGATGAGCAAGGGCTTGAGGATGTTGTCTACGGTCGTGACAACTCCCGCTCCCCACAACAGCATCGCCAGCGCCTTCCAGAACGGTCCGACCCAGTAGAGGTAAAGGACAACCGGTCCCCAGACGAGGGCCGTCCCGCCGAATGGCAGGGGGGCAAGCAGAATCGTGAGCGCCATCAGGAAGACGGGCAACGGCACGCCGAGAATCGCGTACGCGGCCCCCGCCAGCAATCCCTGGACGATCGCCGTGATGACCACCCCCTTGACGACCGCCGTGATGGTCTGATCCAGGCGGCCGAAGATTTTCTGCTTGTGTGTCTCCTCCAGGGGAATGATCCGATACAGGCCTTGAAAGAGCCGGCTGCCGTCCTTGAAGAAGAAGAACAGGGTGAGGATCATCACCAAAAAATTCGCCACCAACAAGAACGCGTTCTTGGCCAGGCTGGTGACCTGATCAATGCCGAACCCGCTCAGGGCCTTGGCGCTTTGCAGGAGGAAGGTTTCGAGGTCCCCTTGAGTGATCACGAGCCGGCCGATCAGTTCCTGAGCGAGCCTGCCGAATGGAAGTTTGGAGATCTCTTCAGGCAAGCGCTTCACCCCGCCGGACTGGACCCAGGCATTGATTCCGTCGTAGGCGGCTCCGGCTTCATGGACGAGAAGGAAGATGAGAAAGGCCACAGGGGTCACCACTAAGGCCATGATTCCCACAGTCAGCAAGGCGGCCGACGCCGTCTCCCGCCCCTTGAACAGAGCCGTCAGGCGAACATGCAGCGGAAGCGTGACGTGAGCCAGGATCGCCGCCCACAGCACGGGGAGCAGAAACGGCCTGAAGATGATTCCGATCTGATAGATCAGGACCACCAGGATCGCGAAAAAACAGACGGCGAAGAGTTGCCGGCGGGTCATCCCGAGCGCCTGGTGTGGAGAGTGTCTTCCTCATACATGGTAAAGAGGCGCTTGGCTTCCGGGTGGAGCACGGCCTGCGTGGGCGACGGCGGCATGGCGACCGTCCGGAACAGCGGCGTCAGCTTGCCGCTGGGGTGAAGATAGCCGGCCCGGAGCGGAACCGAGCGGCGCTGGTGCCGGACGAGATGGCAGGGACTCGGGCGAATACTCGTGAGCCAGGCGGCGAGTTCCTGCGGATTCCCGATCGAAGCCGAGAGCAGAAGCAGCCTGGCCTGGGAGGGACAAAAAATGATGGTTTCTTCCCAGACGACTCCACGCTCCGGATCGGCGAGGAACTGGCTCTCGTCCAAGATGACGAGGCCGAGGGTATCAAGACGGACGTCAATTTCCCCCCCCGCCGCGTCGTACAGGAGGTTGCGGAGGATCTCCGTCGTCATGATCAGGATCGGCGCTTGGGGATTGTCCCGGCGGTCTCCGGTGATGATCCCCACGAGTTCCGGACCGAAGATCTTCGTGAACTCGGTGAACTTGGTGTTCGACAGCGCCTTCAGCGGCGACGTATAGACGACGGTCCGCTCCTCAAACATGGCCCGGCGAGTCGCCTCCACGGCAACGTAGGTCTTCCCGCTTCCGGTGGGCACGCTCACGATTACGTCCCCTTGAGTGAGCGACTCCAAAGCCTCCACTTGCCAGTCGTCCGGAACGAAGGGCTGCGGCTTAGGGACCCCGATCCCGTCCAGGAACGCGGCCATGTCGGCCGCTTTTGCGGGTATTGGATGCACCACCTTCGCGGACATGGAATGAACGGCATTCGCAGCAGCTAGGGGATCAGGTTCCGACACCGGGCCTGTCGGGAGAACGGCCGCCATGGCCTGCTGTTCTGCCTGAAAAGTTCGAAGCGCGGCCTCGATCCGCTCCGGTGAGGAGCCCGACTCGGCCATGATCGTGTGAATGAGCCGCCGCTTCCCCATCCGCAACACCTGGGGGCCGGCGGTCGTCCGAGCGAGTCGCCGCAACAAACGAAAGGGGAGATCGGCAAGGGCGCGTTCTATCTCGTCGCGTGTCACGGCAATTCCTCCAACACACCGCGCCGAATGCGGGTCAGGGCCTCGGAGGCGGTGGCGGCCAGTTCCGGATGGGTCGCTCGCAGCATGTGGACCTGGGAGAGGTATTCCAGGGTGCGGGACAGGAGGCGATAGATATCGCCTTCGGCCATCGAGGTGGACCGGCAGAGTTGCGCCCAGGCGACGGCAGGATCTCCGACCCAGCGCTCGGCGAGGCCGCCGACATCGGCGCGCAGCAGCGGCGGGTCGTCATGGATTGCCAGGGCTTCCGCCATGCGACGAGCCGCGGCGACCAGGCCGGCCAGTCCTGGGCTGATACGAGGGAAGGAAGCCGGGCGATCGTTCTCATAGGAGATGCAGGCCATCAGCCCGGCTAAAACGGCGGGAGCGGCCGTTTTAAGAGCCTGGGCGCGGATGAGTTCGGTGATCAGGAGCGAGAAATCAATCCGGATGAGCCGGGCCCACTCGCCGTCGGCCGTCAGCTTGTACGTATGGTCCAGATAGCCAAGTTCGAGCAGGGTGTCGGCCCGCTCTTGAAACTTGTGCCATAAGCCGGTGCGAAGGGACTGCACGGTCCTCGTGTTGTGAAGCCATTCCTGCTTCACCTTGTTGGCCGAGCTGAACTCTTTCGCGCAGGTCGGTCGGCATCGGCACGTGGGACAGGGAAAAAGATCGCCGAGACTCTTGATCAGTTCTCCGTCTGCATCGTCCGGCATCGGCGGAGGGGTGAGGATCGGTGGCACGTGTTTGGGAAGATCGTCAAGCTGTTGGGCCAGCCAGGCCAGGGCCTCAGGCGTAGCCCATGGAAAGGACGTCGCAGGTGTGAACTCGAGGGCGTGGTCCAGCACCTCCGTGATGTCGGCGACGGCGCTCTCGGCCGTGATACCGCCTTTGCGCAGGACCGTGACCATCTCGTGCCGGTGGCCCCGGCTTCGGTACCGCCGGAGAACGACACCGCGGAAGCGGGGAAATGCGATGAGGCGCCCCGGGGTCAGAAAGGGCAATCGGGCCATGGTCTCCGGTGGCGCGTGCCGCCGAGCCTGAAGCTTCTGAGCGGCCTGGCGCGTGGCCTGGTCGTAGGCATGCCACTGGGTCAGCCAGTCCGAACACTCGCGCGGGCCGTACGATTCCAACTTGGCGTGGAGCTTGTCCGCGCGAAGTTCAATGCGTTCGGCCTGGCTGTTCATCTGGAACTGGGCAAAGCTCTTGGCGAGAATAGATTGGATATGATCCACGGGATGCGCCTTGAGCAGATTGAGGACCATGGGATACGAGATGACGAATTGGCTGTCGATGGGCTCCGGGCGACCCGTCAGGCCCTGCGTGAGGACGCCGAGGTCCATGTAGGGAGAGGGAGTGACAATGGCAAATCCCACGCTGTCCTTGCCGCGGCGCCCGGCGCGCCCGGCGATCTGGCCGACCTCCGCCACCGACAGGTCGGTGAAGTCTTGGTCGCGTCGCACGCCGGACTGGGTGAGCACGACTGTGCGGGCGGGAAAGTCCACGCCCGCCGCCAACGTGGTGGTGGCGAATACGGCGTCGAGGCATCCACGCCGCATGAGTTCTTCGACCGCGATTTTCCAGGACGGCAAGTGTCCCGCATGATGGGCGGCGATTCCATACGTCGTGACCGTCTTCCGCAGGGGATGGTCCTGGATGCTGGGATAGGCGGTCGTGAGTTCGTCCAAAACCGCGGTGATGGCCTCTCGGCGGGTCGGCGGCAAGGTTTCGCTGGTATGCTCGAAGGATTGCAAGGCTTCATCGCAGGACCGCCTGGACGTCAGGAAGACGATGGCCGGCGTCAGCGACTTAAGACGCAGGACCGAGATGAGATGAACCGGGTGGATCGAGGGTGGCATGGCCGTACACGCGTTATTGTAACACAGAGGAGGGCAGAGTCAGGGTGCCGGCGGTTCGACGGACGGCGGCGTTTCCATGATCCCTGCGCCGACGGCGAGCGCAGTCAACCCGATTCCGAGCCACCAGACATAGGGCTGGATCCCACCAGCGTCGGCGATCAGACGATCGCGAATCGGGCCCTCAGTGCCGGCCCGTTGCCCGATCATGGTTAAGGTGAGCTTGATGTGCATGTAATAGAGGTAGTTGGCGGCGAGCGAGGCGAACACGTTCCAGATCACCACCCCTACCAGCCCTGCCCCCAGCACCAGGGGCAGCAATCCTCCGAAGAGAAATACTCCGGCATGCAGATACATCTTGCGGTAGAGGTACCACAGCCAACCAACCCCGAAGGCCGGCCAGTGCCATGTGGGCATAAACCGTTCCCCGTTACCATCCCGAAAAGTCCGAAACCGCTCTAGGTAGTAGTCCGAGCGTGGGCCGATGAACCGGCGCCAAAGTGCCGCCTCCGCAACAACGGCTGGGGCAGCGTCGAGGGCGATCTGCTGCCCGCACGCGTTGCAGTACGCCACCGCGTCAGGGTTTTGGTGGGCGCAGCGGGGACAGACCATCAGACGTGAGGGCTACTCAAGGCGATGGCGCCGCACCGCCTTCAACAGGGGGTGCGGGCGGTACAGACGACGTTGCAGCAGATGCCGAGGCCATAGGCTTGGGTGGGACCGGCTTCTCAGCCTTGACACCGCCGTTCCAGTAGGGGCCTTCATAAGCGCCCTCTGATGGCAAAGCGGCTTTCAGGTTTACCTCGAAATTGCCCGCTGCCTTGTTCGCGGTGGTCCCCGTGCCGACGATGTGCCGCCACTGCGGAAGACGGGAGGCGATGCGGTATTCGCCCTCCACCTGTTCCATGATCAGCGCGATGGGATTGCCGCGCGCGCCGTTCGCTCTAAACTGTACGGTACCGATGAATTCCATCGGCAGGGCCGCCTAGAGATCGGTCCGTTTCTGGTCGAGTTCCATTTTCGGGACCACCATCTTGAACAGCTTACTCCTGAATTGGCCGAGCGTCATCAACTGCTCCGGGGTGATCGTGACCGAGGCGTCCTTTCCGGCAGCCTCGAACTGCTCGATGGCCAGCATGACGGCGCGGCCCGCGTCCAAAACCCGCCCCGACTCGAAGGCGTCCACCGATTCCACCAACAACCCGCACACCGCCTTGACCGCACCCGGCGGGCGTTGGTCGCGGAACGCGTAGACGGCACTCTCGTACTGTCGCACCACGACCGGCGCGGGTTTGAAGCTATGCGAACGGGCCGTCACCTGCTGGCCGTAAAGGTCCTTCAGGGGCCCCATCAATTGTTCCACAGTGACAATGAGATGACCCGCGTCCACGTCCTCAGACCTGCAACTCATTGTCACTAAACACCATTGCCCCGAGCTTGTCAAGACAAGCGACCACAGTCCCCAAAGACCGTAGGTGTTGACACGTATAATTGCCTTGCATTCTTGACAAGAATCCAACGCTCCACTAACATGCGAGTATCAAGTAGGGAGCGCGTCCAATGCCCACGGACCCAGTGCGTCGGATATTCCAGATGACGCCGGAGCAAGTGCAGCAATCTCGCCAGGCGGAGGCTCTTGCCGCCCAACCGGCAGCGCTCATCGCCGCTCTCTGGGACTTGAAACGCGCCCAGTCTCCATCTTCGGACATGACCCGCAGTCAGGTCGAGATCGTCATTCGCAAAATACACAGTGCTCTGGATCAAGGTTCTGCGGACCCCTGGCCCGACGCGATCACGCGTCTTGTGCAAGACATGGAGACACTCGACACTCGGTTCTTAGAAGAGGCTCAACACCGCGTGGCTGCGATCACCCAGGCACTCGCGGATCTGAAATCAGGCGGAGACGATTCAGCGATGCAGAAGAACCTGCAGACGGCCTTTCGGGAAATCGCGCTCCTCTTCGAGTCCGCCCAAGGAGTGGAGGCTAGAGTGATCATGCAGTTTTTGCATGGCCTGGAAACCTTTCTCGGTGGAATCGCCTACAAGGGCGCCCCACTTATCCCGCAACGTCTGGAGCAGGTGGTATCCCGTCTGGACACCCTGTTCCCTCTGACCCAACAATGGGTCGAAACAGGCCGCGCCGAGAGAGCTGCAATCAGGCAAGTTTTGGCTCAACCGCTGGGTGCCGAGCCCGCTCTCGCGCCGGACTCCCCTCCTTCCGTCTCGTTTCCAAGGTAACCGTGAAATTCCTCTCGTTCGGGTAAATGCGACCGGCATGCGCAGGCGGTGGTGCCGAGGGACAGAATTGAACTGTCGACACCAGCCTTTTCAGGGCTGTGCTCTGCCAACTGAGCTACCTCGGCACGGCGGCGAGAATAACACAGGGTCTGGCGTGTTTCAACCTTGACACCGGTCTCCGGGGCGGGTATGATGTGATCACCTTTAATGCCAGTCCAGTGAGGCTGGGAAGGAGCCCACATGTTTCTTGCGAACCTAGAGACTGCGACATTCCGACCTTCCTGCGACAGTTCGCCGGAAGGTTTTTTTATACCCGGCCAATCCCTTCGTTCCGCTCAGGGCGGCAATCAGAAGAATAGGGTTCCATGAAAGTACACCAAGCTTCGCGGACCGTGATGGATGCGCAGGAGATCACCCGCGCTGTGTCCCGCGTGGCGCATGAGATCATAGAACGCAACCACGGGGTGGAGCGCCTCGCGCTGGTAGGCATCCGCACCGGGGGCGTCTTCCTGGCCCAACGGCTGGCACGGAAAGTTGAAGAAATCGAGGGCGTGCAGATTCCGGTGGGGGAACTGGATATCACCCTCTATCGTGATGACCTCAATGCCCGCAAGGACCAACCGGTGCTGCGCAGGACCGACATTCCCTTCGACATCACGGACGTAAAAGTCATTCTGGTGGACGACGTCCTGTTCACGGGACGCACCATTCGCGCTGCGATGGACGGGTTGATGGACCTCGGACGGCCGGGTGAGATCCAACTGGCCGTGCTGGTAGACCGGGGGCACCGGCAGTTGCCGATTAAGGCGACGTACGTCGGCAAGAATCTCCCGACGTCACTGGAGGAGAAGGTGGAAGTGTATTTACAGGAAATGGGCGAGCCAGACCGGGTGGTGTTACTGACGTGACGCCAAACGCCATTAGGTAACCATGCCGCTCAAGCGGAAAGACCTGCTCGGCATCCGCGATCTCACCATTGAGGAGATACAACTGATCCTCGAGACCGCCGAATCGTTCAAGGAGGTTACGGGGCGAGACATCAAAAAAGTGCCCACGCTGCGCGGCAAGACCGTCGTGAACCTGTTCTTCGAGCCAAGCACCAGAACTCGCACGTCGTTCGAACTGGCCGCGAAACGGCTGAGCGCCGACGTGATCAACTTCGCGGCGTCGGCCAGCAGTGTGGTCAAAGGGGAGACTCTTCTGGACACAGCCCGCAATATCGAGGCGATGCGGGCCGACTTCATTGTCTTGCGCCATCCCGCGGCGGGCGCTCCGAACATCCTGGCCCACTCGCTCCGGGCTTCAGTCGTCAATGCAGGGGACGGCGGCCATGAGCATCCCACTCAGGCCTTGTTGGATCTCTTCACGCTCCGCGAGAAAAAGCGGGAATTCAAGGGCCTGCGGCTCGTCATCGTTGGCGATATCGCCCATAGCCGCGTGGCCCGATCCAACATTTTCGCCCTGGTGCGACTGGGCGCGGAGGTCCGGGTCGTCGGACCGCCCACCATGATCCCACAGGGAGTCGAACAGTTGGGGGTCCACGTGTACTACGAACTCGACGAGGCACTCCGAGGCGCTGACGTCATCATGATGCTGCGGCTCCAGCTCGAACGGCAGGGGCTTGCGCTCTTTCCCAGCATCCGCGAATACGCGCGGCTCTACTGCCTCACACCGGAGCGGTTGCGGATGGCGAGCCCGGACGTCCTGGTCATGCACCCGGGGCCGATCAACCGCGGGGTCGAAATCGAGCCGGAAGTGGCGGACAGCGTAGCATCCGTGATCCTAGAGCAAGTGACGAACGGCGTCGCGGTGCGCATGGCCGTGCTCTACCTACTGTCGGGAGGGAAATGAGGTTGCGCAACGCTCTTGCCGGCGTCATCGTGATCCGTAACGGCCGAATCCTTGATCCCGGGCGCGTCAATGGCCCTGCCGACATCCTGATCGAGAACGGCAAGATCACGGCCGTGGGAGTCGGCCTTCAGGTCCCGCCGGGGGCCGACGCCATCGACGCATCCGGGAAATGGGTGTTCCCCGGATTTGTGGACCTTCACGTTCATTTGCGGGAGCCGGGGTTCGAGTACAAGGAGACGATCATGACCGGCACCGCGGCCGCCGCGGCCGGCGGCTTTACCTCGATCTGTTGCATGCCCAACACGCAACCGGTCAACGACAACCGATCCGTCACCGAATTGATCCTGGAGAAAGCCCGCACGGAAGGGTCCGTCCAGGTGTTCCCCGTCGGCGCGATCACGAAGGGTTCCGAGGGCAAGGAACTCGCGGAGTTCGCCGAGTTGAAAGAGGCCGGCTGCGTGGCCGTCTCGGACGATGGAAAGCCGGTTATGAACGCCATGGTGATGCGCCGCGCTCTCGAATATGCGCGGGCCTTCGACTTGCCGGTCGTGGATCACTGTGAATGTCTGCACCTCTCGGAAGGGGGCTGCATGCATGAGGGTCTGCTGGCCACCGAACTGGGGTTGCACGGCATCCCATCGGCCGCCGAGGACGTGATGGTGGCCCGAAACTTGTCTCTTGCCGAACTGACCGATGGGCGACTCCACCTGGCGCATGTGAGCACGGCCGGGGCTGTCCGGATGGTCCGAGAGGCGAAGGCTCGCGGCATTCGGGTCACGGCCGAGGCCTGCCCGCATCATCTACTGCTGACTGAGGAAGCGGTGCGGGAATTCAATACCAATGCCAAAATGAACCCCCCGTTGCGAAGCCGTAAGGACATGGAGGCTCTCAAAGCAGGGCTGAAAGACGGCACCATTGATGCCATCGCAACAGATCATGCGCCCCATGCCGCACACGAGAAGGAGCGCGAGTTTGAATACGCGCCGTTCGGGATCGTCGGGCTCGAGACCGCCTTGGGCCTCTCCCTCACGCTCGTTGAAGAAGGTGTCCTCACGCTCGAACAGATGGTGGCGGCCTTAACCATCCGGCCTGCTCGCGTATTCGGGCTTGCGAAGGGAACGCTGGCCCTGGGGGCCGACGCCGATGTCGTGGTCATGGATCCGGAGGCGCAGTGGACCGTGGACCCTGAACGGTTCCGATCCAAAGGACGCAACACTCCCTTCGGAGGGTGGAAGCTGAAGGGGCAGGTAGTCACCACGCTGGTCGGTGGGAGGGTTGTCCATCCGTAAGCTCATCGTGACGTGTCTCTGTGTGGAGGTACTGGGATTAGCGGTGTGGGTCGGCGGGTTGGTATCCATCATCGCAGCCGTCATCCCCGCAGTTTTCAGCACGATCGGCATGGAAGCAGGGGGGCGCATGCTCACCAAGACCTTTCATGGGTATGATCGCCTGACGCAATTCTCAGCAGGGCTTCTTCTGCTCGCGATGATGGTACGCATCTGGGGAGCAGGAGTGTGGAGCCCTTCCGCGGGTTGGAGAGAGCAGGTCAGCATGACCGAACTCGTCTTGTTGATGACAATGGTCGCTATCGCCGCAGCACTCACATTCTGGCTGACTCCGGAAACGGCCCGACTTCAGGAGATCGCATTCGGGGCGAAAGATGACGCCAAGCGAATCGCATACGACAACTTTTTTGCATACCATCAGGTGGCGCGCGCTCTCTACATCATCAATCTGGGAATGGGCATCACCCTGTTGTGCGTAAAGGTGCGGAAATGGGTGCGGTGAAGCCGGCAATTCTGGCGCTGGCAGATGGGACTGTCTTCAAGGGTAAGGCCCTGGGGGCGATGGGCGAATCCGCCGGAGAGGTCGTCTTCAACACGGCCCTTTCAGGGTACCAGGAAATCCTCACGGACCCTTCGTACCGCGGCCAGATGGTCACGATGACGTACCCGCATATTGGTAACTACGGGGTGAACCCGGAGGACATCGAGTCCCGGCAACCCTGGCTGGCTGGCTTCATCGTGAAGGAAGCGTGTCCGTTCCCAAGCAACTGGCGGAGCCGCATGTCCTTGGACGAATACCTTCACAGCCATGGGATTGTTGGAATCCAGGGAATCGACACCAGAGCCTTGACGACGCACTTGCGCGACCACGGATCGCAGCAAGGCGTCATCTCACATACAGGCCTTGACCCTGAGCGTATTATCCAAAAAGCGCGTGAGGCGCCCAGCATCATCGGCCGGGATCTGGTCAAAGAGGTGACCTGTAACACGCCATACCAGTGGACCGAAGGCAGCGGACGATGGAAAGTGGGCGCGGGAGGGGCGCCGGCAGGCGTGGCCCCCTCCCAATTTAGGGTCGTGGCCTTCGACTTCGGGATCAAGTACAATATCTTACGGCGCTTGGTTGACGAGGGATGCAGGGTGACGGTCGTGCCGGCCTCAACAACGGCCGAAGAAGCCCTGGCGATGAACCCCGAGGGGATCTTCCTGTCCAACGGCCCGGGGGATCCCGAAGCTGTTCCGTACGCGGTCGAGGCCGTCCGCCGGATGCTTGGAAAACGGCCGGTCTTTGGGATCTGTTTAGGCCATCAAATCATAGGACTTGCGCTTGGATTGCAAACGTATAAGTTGAAGTTTGGGCACCACGGCGCGAACCATCCCGTCTTCGACTTGGAGACCCGGAAAGTGGAAATTACCTCCCAGAACCACAATTTCGCCGTACGGGGAGAGCGCAACGGCAGTGACTCACAGACGGTTGGTTGCGATACGCCATACGGCCGTGTGAAGATCAGCCACGTGAGTCTGAACGATGAGGCGGTCGAAGGATTGCGCTGCCTGGACCTTCCGGCTTACTCCGTTCAATATCACCCGGAGGCTTCTCCAGGACCCCATGACGCGGGATATCTCTTCCGCCGGTTTACCGAGATGATGGCAAAGGGGGAGGCATGAAGAAAATTGGGGTCAGACTTCGTTTCCATCTGATGGAACGCGCCAGTTACGGTGTCGCCTGGAAATGGAGTCTGACCCCAATTTTTATGCTCTTCACCATCGGAGTTGCGTTGGCCACGGCCGGATGCATCTCCGTTTACCTCTTTCCGCCAACGCTCCCGCTCCGGGAAAAAACAATCCAGGGGACCGCGGCTGAGAAGATTCTGCTGGTGGACCTCTCCGGGATCATCTCCGAAAAAGGTGCCGGAAGTTCCTTAAGCCTGTCAGAGGACGTCGTTTCTCGCATCAAAGAAGAGCTGACCCTGGCCGCAGAGGACGATCAGATCAAGGCTCTCCTTCTGCGAATCAACAGCCCGGGTGGAACCGTGACGGCCTCGGACTTGATCCACCATGAGATCACCGCATTCAAGACCAAGCGCCGAGTCCCCGTTGTGGCCATCATCATGGACGTGGGCGCCTCGGGCGGCTACTATGTCGCGGCGGCGGCGGACCGGATCATCGCGCACCCGACCAGCGTGACCGGCAGCGTGGGCGTGATCATGCTGCGCGTCAATGCAGAGGGCTTGCTCCAGAAGATCGGCATCGAAACCGGGACGATCAAGTCGGGTGCCAAGAAGGACATCGGATCGCCGTTCCGTCCTATGGGCGAAGATGAGCGCGCGATCTTCCAGACCATGATCGACGGATTTCAATCGCGGTTTCTCGATGTGGTCTCCAAGGGACGGGGGTCTCTCCCGGCCGAGCGGCTGAAGCTCGTGGCGGACGGCCGTGTGCTGACCGGTCCCCAGGCCCTGCAGTTGGGGCTCGTGGACCAGATCGGCTATCTGGACGATGCGCTTACGACCGCCAAACAGGTGGCCGGTCTCACCGACGCGCGGGTCGTGATCTATGCCCGGCCGGGATCCTACAAGCAGAATATTTATTCGCAGTTGCAGGGGGAAAGCAGCATCGAGGCGCTCGCCCGGTTGGATGTGATGAGCCTGGTCCGTGGTGGGACCCCCCAATTCTTGTACCTGTGGATGCCATGATAATCGGACGACGCGAAGCCCTTCACCAAACTTTCCGCCTGATGGCAGGGACGTGTGGAGCGTGCTTGATGGGGGGCCTGATGGGAACGCTTGCGGGCTGCTACCGGGCGCCCGTGACGGGGCGCGACCAATTCATTTTGCCCAACTTTACGGAGGAGAAGGAAATCGAATTGGGGATCGAGGCGTATCGGGAAGTCCTCAGGCATTATCCGCTCAGCACCAATACGGAGACGAACGCCATGGTCCGGCGTGTCGGCCAACGGATTGCGGCCGTGGCCAATAAGCCGAGCTATGACTGGGAGTTTGCCGTCATCCAGGACGACAAGATTGTCAACGCGTTCGCCCTGCCTGGCGGGAAAGTGGCATTTTTCACCGGCATTCTTAAACACACGCAGAACGAGACGGGGCTGGCTACCGTGATGGGGCATGAGGTCACTCATGCCATCCAACGGCACGGGGTCGAACGGATCAGCCGTGGCCTCCTTGAGCAGGTGGTGCAGTTCGGGGCGCTTGCGGGAGCGGCCACCGGTAAAGTTGATCCGCGCGTCGTGCAGGGTGCCCTCAGCGCCTACGGCGTCGGCGTGTCCTTGCCGTTCAATCGTACCCAGGAATCCGAGGCGGACTTCATCGGCCTTCAACTGATGGCCCAAGCAGGGTACGATCCTCGCGAAGCGGTCGCGTTCTGGGAGCGGATGAGCGGATGTCCCCGCAATATGATCGGCAAGCTCTGCTTTCGCTCCGGGGCAGGCATACCGGAATTCCTAAGCACCCACCCCTCCGAGGAAACCCGGATTAAGAATCTCGAACATTGGGCACCCCAAATGCTGAAATACTACACCCCGCCGTCCGGGGACCCATTCCCGACGGCAACAACGAAGACCTTGGGCTGAGTCTCGCCGGTGCCCAAAAGGTCCGACATCCATACGATCCTGCTCATCGGCTCCGGCCCGATCGTGATCGGCCAGGCCTGCGAGTTCGACTATTCAGGCACCCAGGCGTGCAAGGCTCTGCGGGAGGAAGGGTACCGGGTCGTCTTGATCAACAGCAATCCGGCCACCATCATGACCGATCCGGAATCGGCCGATCGCACGTACATTGAGCCCATCACATTAGACGTGGTCGAGCAGGTAATTCAGCTTGAACAGCCGGATGCCTTGCTGCCCACCATGGGCGGGCAGACCGCCCTCAACACCGCCATCGGCCTGGCCGAACGGGGAACTTTGCAGAAATACGGAGTCCAGCTCATCGGCGCCAGCTACGAGGCGATTCGCAAGGCCGAAAACCGCGAGGAATTCAAGCACGCCATGGCGCGCATCGGGCTCAGCACGCCAGCGAGCGCGATCGCCCGCTCGCGCGAGGACGCGCTGCGGGCGATGGAGGAGATTGGTTTCCCCGCCATCATCCGCCCGTCCTTCACGCTGGGCGGGACGGGCGGGAACATCGCTTATAACCGCGAAGAGTTCGAGGCCTTCACCGAATGGGGCTTGAGCACAAGCCCCGTGGGGGAGATCCTGATCGAACGCTCGATCATCGGCTGGAAGGAATTCGAGTTGGAGGTGATGCGGGATACGAAGGACAACGTCGTGATCGTCTGCTCGATCGAGAACTTTGATCCCATGGGCATCCATACCGGGGACAGCATCACGGTGGCACCGGCCCAGACGCTGACCGACAGGGAATACCAGGCCATGCGCGACGCCTCGCTGCGGATCATGAGGGAGATCGGAGTGGATACGGGCGGCTCCAACATTCAATTCGCCGTGAACCCTGCGGATGGAGAACTGGTCGTCATCGAGATGAACCCTCGCGTGTCCCGTAGCTCGGCCCTCGCCTCGAAGGCCACCGGCTTTCCGATTGCGAAGATCGCCGCCAAGCTGGCCGTCGGCTATACGCTGGATGAAATCCCGAACGACATCACCCGCGTGACCAAGGCGTGCTTCGAGCCCAGCATTGACTACGTGGTGGTCAAGGTCCCGCGCTTCGCCTTCGAGAAGTTTCCCCAGACGGACCCCACCCTGACTACGCAAATGAAGTCGGTAGGCGAGGTGATGGCCATTGGACGGACATTCAAGGAGTCCCTGCAGAAGGCCATCCGTTCCCTCGAAGTGGACCGGTACGGGTTCGAACCGCACCCGTCATTGGCGGAGGGCGATCCGGAAGAGACCGTCGCGCAGATCCGCGAGCGCATCCGCCGCCCGGACGCCGAGCGTCTGTGGCACGTAGCCGACGGGTTGCGCATGGGCATCTCGGTCGAAGAACTGCATCGGCTGACAAAACTCGACCCCTGGTTTTTGCACCAGATGAAGGACATTCTGACCATCGAGGATGAGCTCGCGCGCGAGAAGCATCCCTTGACTTCTGCGAGACTCCGCGAGGTGAAGGCATTGGGTTTTTCGGACAGGCGGCTCGGGGAACTCTTGCGTGTCCCGGAAATGGAGATCCGCAGGCATCGCCAGAAGGAAGGCGTGACGCCGACTTTCAAACGGGTGGACACATGCGGCGCTGAGTTCCAAGCGCTCACTCCATATCTTTACTCCACCTATGAAGCCGAATGCGAAAGCCGGCCGCAGGAGCGGCAGAAAGTCATGATTCTCGGCGGCGGGCCGAACCGGATCGGACAGGGAATAGAGTTCGATTACTGCTGCGTGCATGCGGCGCTGGCCCTGCGCGACATGGGCTACGAGACCATCATGATCAACTGTAACCCGGAAACGGTGAGCACCGACTACGACACGTCCGATCGGCTCTACTTTGAGCCACTCACCGAGGAAGACGTGCTCAGCATCGTGGAAGCGGAGCGCCGGGCAGGCGCCTTGCTGGGAGTCGTGGTGCAGTTCGGCGGGCAGACCCCGCTCAAGCTGGCCATTCCGCTGGAGCGGGCCGGTGTACCGATCCTCGGCACTTCGCCGGACGCCATTGACCGTGCCGAGGACCGGGAGCGGTTCAAAGCCTTACTGGAAAAGCTGGGCCTGCGGCAACCCGAGAGTCGCACGGCAACAACTGCTGTGCACTCCGCAAATTTAGCGGAATCGGTCGGCTATCCCGTCATCTTGCGTCCATCCTATGTGCTCGGCGGCCGCGCTATGCAGATATTCTATGAACCAAAGAGCCTAAAGGAGTACGCAGATTACGCTTGGAAAGTATCGCCTGGGCTATCGGTGCTGATCGACAAGTACCTGGAGGACGCCATCGAAATTGACGTGGATGCCCTGTCTGACGGAAAGCGCGTGGTGATCGGGGGCATCATGGAGCACATCGAAGAGGCGGGCGTTCACTCGGGAGACTCGGCTTGCTCGCTCCCCCCGTACTCGTTGCCCTCGGCGGTCATCGAGGAGATTCGCCGGCAGACGGTGGCGCTGGCCCTGGAACTTCAAGTCATCGGGCTGATGAACGTGCAATTTGCCGTACGCGACGGCATCGTGCATGTCCTGGAGGTCAACCCGCGGGCATCCCGGACCGTGCCGTTCGTCAGTAAAGCGATCGGGGTCCCGCTCGCAAAGCTCGCCATGCAGGTGATGATGGGACGGACGTTAGAGCAGATCGAATTCACGGCCGAGCGGACACCGGTCCATATCTCCGTCAAGGAAGCGGTCTTCCCATTCAACAAATTTCCCAATACCGATGTGTTGCTGGGTCCGGAAATGCGTTCCACCGGCGAAGTCATGGGCATAGCCGATGATTTCGGGTCGGCGTTCCTCAAGTCGCAGGCCGGAGCAGGCGGGCCCTTGCCCATGACCGGGCGGGTGTTCCTCAGCGTGAAGGACAAGGACAAGCCGGCGACTGCGCCATTGGCCCGGCGGTTCCTGGAATTGGGCTTTACCGTCGAAGCGACGCGCGGTACAGCGGGCTACTTGGCCCAACACGGGGTCGTCGTGGACACCGTCAACAAGGTCACCGAGGGACGACCGCATATTGTGGATCACATTAAAAACGGGGAGATCCATCTCGTCATCAACACAGTGGGCGACAAGATCTCACAGATTGACTCCGCCTCGCTCCGCCGCGCCGCACTGGTGCAGAACGTCCCCTATCAAACAACGATGGCCGGAGCCCGCGCAACGTTGATGGGCATCGAGGCCGGGCTAAAAAGAACGCTTACGGTCAAACCGCTCCAGGAGTATTACGCGACCGCAGTAAGGGCATGAGCGAGGGACAAGGGTGAAGGTACCGATCACGAAGAAAGGCTACGTGGCTTTGCAGGCGGAACTCGAACGATACAAGAAGATCGAGCGCCCCAAGAACATTAAAGAAATCGAAGAGGCGCGGGGCCACGGCGATCTGAGTGAAAACGCAGAGTACCACGCCGCGAAAGAGCGCCAAAGCCACATCGAGGGACGGATCCGCGATCTGGAACACAAGCTGGCGGAGGCTCAGGTCATTGATACGTCGAATCTCTCCGCCGACAGGGTGGTGTTCGGGACCACCGTGACGGTCAAGGACCTTCAGACAAAGGCGGAACAACGTTATACGCTAGTGGGCCAACATGAAGGAGACCTCAAGAACGGCAAGATTTCCGTACAGTCTCCGGTCGGGCGTGCCCTTATCGGAAAGCAGGTCGGCGACACGCTGGAGGTGAAGACGCCGGCTAAGACCGTCGAATACGAAGTGCTCAACATCTGCTTCGAGGACAATCTGTAGGGGCATACGGTCGTACGTCCCTACACCGTCATTATGCCGGTCCAGGCCATCCCCCTGATCACTTTCCTCACCGATTTCGGCACTGCAGATATTTTCGTCGCCAGCATGAAGGGCGTCATCCTGGGCATTAACCCACAGGCCCGGTTCGTGGATCTCACCCAGGAGGTGCCGGCGCACAATGTCCGCGCCGGGGCCTACCTCCTGTCAAGCGCAGCGCGGCATTTTCCCAAAGGAACCATCCACGTGGCTGTGGTTGATCCAGGGGTGGGGAGCGACCGACGGCCATTGTTGGCCTCAACCTCCACCCATCACTTCCTCGCGCCCGACAACGGGCTTCTGAGCTATGTTCTGGCCGAAGAACCGGGCGTCGAGATCCGTGAATTGACCGCGCAAAAATACTTCCTCTCCTCTGTCGGACCGACCTTCCACGGGCGCGACCTTTTTGCTCCGGCAGCGGCCTGGCTCTCACGAGGCGAGCCGGTTGAGGCGGTCGGTCCTCGGGTCGAGAAGGTGGTCCAGTTCGAAGTTCGGAAACCGACCCGAGAGAAGGGAACACTCATTGGTGAAGTCCAACACATAGATCGCTTCGGCAACCTCATCACCAACATCGGTTATGCCCTGTTGAATGAGCTTGCCGATCTGGACAACTGGCTGGACTTCCAGGTGAAGGTTCGTCAGGTCACGGTGAAGGGACTCCAGCGGTGTTATGCAGACGCCAAGCCCAAGAAGCTGGCGGCGCTCGTCAACAGCGACGGCTGGCTGGAGCTCTTCTGCAACCAGGCCCGCGCCGACAAACTCGCCAAGGCCAAACTCGGCGACCGCGTCGAGGTCCGGGTGCCGGCTCTTCCCTCTCCACGCCGAGGGAGAGGGCGAGGGTGAGGGGGCAAATGAAGACGCGGGGCCTGTCGCCGAGCCACCCGCCCCGGTCACACTGAGCTTGTCGTAGGGTCCCCAATGGAGGAAATCATCATGGAAGCAACTTATGTCCCGTTGATTTCGGCTTTAGTAGGTGCAGTCATAGGTTCTTTATCATCAATCGGAATCATACTAATTCAAAGTCACTTCCAGAACAAACGCGAGATAACCAAGCATGCAATTGAATTGCCCTTAGAGGATTTCAAAATTCGTTTAGAACATATAAAGGAGGTGGGCGGCCGGGCACTGCCACTCGCAGTTTTCATTCATTACCACATCAACCTTATGCGCTTAGCTACGAAGGACGAACTCACCCCAGAGGCGCTAGAACATTTAAGTGCTCGCCAAGAAGAGTTGATACAAGCGATCGCAAAAATCAGCAAACTGAAATGAAAAAGTAGTGAGTCACCTTCTCTTATGCCGCCGTTGACGATACCATCGTGGACGCCGATCATGCTGGGGATGCCGGTGAAGTGAAGAAACCCTTCACCACGATCGCCGCTGGCGTTTTCGCATTGGTGGCCCTGCTGCATGTTCTCAGGCTTGCCTTCGGCTGGGAAGTCACGTTTGAGAGAAGCGTCATTCCCCTATGGGTGAGTGGGTTGGGGGTTGTCATCGCCGGCGGGCTGGCGGTCATGCTATGGGGTGAATCGCGGTGATGTACGAGCATCGGAAAGCTCCTCTACTGTCCCTGGCAGGCGTTCCTTGCCCGGGTTGCCCTCCACGCCGGTATCGGCGTCCTCATCATCCTGCTCTGTCTGGGCGTGGGGATGCTCGGGTACCACTATTTCGAAGACATGCCCTGGATCGATGCCTTCGCAAACGCCTCGATGATTCTGTCCGGCATGGGACCCTTCGGTCCGCTTCAGACGGATTCCGGCAAACTCTTTGCCGGACTTTATGCGCTGTTCAGTGGGCTGGCCTTCATCACAACTGCGGGCATCATCCTGGCGCCCGTAGCCCATCGGCTTATACACAAATTTCACTTGGAGTCACATTCCGACTCGTGAGAAAACGGTTTCACAAAGGGGGGGAAGATGATGCGAATATGGCACGCACTGGGAATGCGCGGCTTCATACTGGCGGCGGCGCTGATGCTGTGTGCCCTTCGACAGGCTCAGGGCGAACGGAATATGACCTGAATCCAGCACATTCCCTCGTTCGTGGTGAGCTTGTCGAACCATGAACAGAGTTTTTCCGCAGCCTGCTAAAGATTCCCGGTAGCACGCCGATCATGCTGGGGACGCCGGCCAGAGAATCTGTTTCGCTGGTGTGCTAGAATTGCTCACCTAAAGGGAAGAACCACAGATGCCCAGAGCAACCGCCCTTGCCGAAAAACTTGAGCCGCTGATCTACGAGTTTCCGGTCAGTATCAGCGCGACCGGACGTGGTGGATGGCATGGCCCGAGGGCCTGCCCGTGACCGCCATTGCGCCCACGAAAGCGGGGGCCCGCCAGAAGTTGCTGGGTGCGATACGGGCCTGCTTTCGAAGCATCCGACGGTCCTAATATGAATCGCATTTGACATAGGTATTTCGCTTTCCTACACTAGCATCAGTTGAGTGAGGTGATTGGTATCGGGGGAGAGCTTGGAGACAAAAGAATACAGCTACACGATATTGTATGAGCCGGCGGAGGAGGGGGGCTACGTCGTCACATGCCCTGCATTGCCCGGCCTCGTGACAGAGGGCAAGACCCTGGAAGAGGCGCGGGAGATGGCCAAGGACGCAATCCGTGTCTACTTGGAAAGCCTTCGCAAGGACGGGATTCCAATACCTCCTGACAAACAGATCAAGCTTGAGCCAATCAAAGAAGAAGTGACTGTTCCTCTCGAAGCCGCGTGAGCCGGCGGCTCCCTCCGCTCAAGCCGAAGGAGGTTCTCCAGGCCCTTCAGAGAGCCGGCTTCTTTGTTCACCATACGTCAGGAAGTCACTATTCATCCTCAAGCACCCGGATAAACCTACGCTGCGGGTTTCGGTTGCCTACCACAACAAAGACCTCAAACGCAGGACGCTCGAATCAATCATTGAGCAAGCCGGTCTTACGGCCGAAGAATTCTCGCAGTTCCTCTAAACCCGCTGTTGCCAGCTTCCGCCAAGGCTGGAAAGAAGCGCGGAAAGGCAAGACACGTTCGGTGTCTGAATTGTGGGGCGACGAGAATAACGGGAGGGGGCTGCGCCGTGGGCGAAACGCGCGTTGACCTGCTCCACCTCCTTGAGGACCTTCGCGACGCCTACCCCGGTTCGCTTGAGGAAACGATGCTCACCGAGATCGTCGCCAACTCACTCGACTCCGGCGCAAGTCGCATCCTGATCGACGCAGATGCCGGACAGACCACGCTGACGGTGGTGGACGATGGTTCGGGTATGCAGCGTCGCGAGCTCGCCCGATACCACGATCTTGCGTCCAGCACCAAATCCCGCGGGCAAGGCATCGGATTCGCCGGAGTGGGAATTAAGCTCGGCCTGCTCGTCAGCGAAGAAGTCCTGACCGAGACCCGGAGGGGGAAGACTCATGTCGCCACCATTTGGCGGTTATCTTCACGCCATCGCGCTCCCTGGAAGTGGCTCCCGCCTCCAGGTCTGGTTCATGAGCGTGGAACGGCCGTTCGACTCAAACTTCAAAACGCGCTTTCTCCCTTGCTGGACCCAGGTTTCCTGGAAGGCACGATGCGCCGCCATTATCAACCCCTACTGGATCCCGCATTCGAGCAATTCCTCGCACCGCACTATCCCCAGGGCATCCATATCATTGTGAACGGTCGCCTGCTCGAAAAACAGGCCTGGCAAGGACCGGAAACGGCGCCTCTCGAAATTCGCCTGGTTCGGAAACGCAAGCCGTCCGCAATGGGCTATCTCGTCCGCCACCACGCGCCGTTGCCGGAAGAAGGGCGTGGAATCGGCATCAGTACCTTCGGCAAGATCATCAAGCGCGGCTGGGACTGGCTCGGCGTGACTCCCCAAATGCCTGAACGGATCGGTGGCCTCATTGAAGTCCCCGCGCTGGCGGCTTGCCTGACGCTCAACAAGGGTGACTTCATTCGGGTCGGCCCGCGGGGAGCGGCCTATCTTTCCTACCGTAAGGCAATCCAGGAGGCTATCTCCAGGCAGCTTGCGACCTGGGGGGATGCGCGCGAACCCGCTGAGGAAGCCCGTCGTCGCGTGGCGCGTCCACTCGAACGCGATCTCGAGAGAGTCATCGAGGAGCTTTCCCCTGACTTTCCCTTGTTGGCCTCGCTGGTCGAACACCGCGCGGGTGGCCAGAAAAGGTTGCCTCTTGGAAAAAATGGAGGATCGGGTGATCAAATCTCCTCGGTAGCGGCCTTCGCCGCACCAGGACCCCAGACCGCCGAGGCTGCTCCTCTCGAACAGTCACACGACGAAGCCCCGCAAACGACCGGCTCGACCTGTCCAGCTGATTCCCCGAGTACGCCGGAATCCCCTCCCGCTACCGCTTCGCTTCCGGGCGCGACGACCGCGCGCCGGCCTGGCCGCTACGGACTGAGCATTCAATTCGAGGACCGTCCTGACGATCCGGAATTGGGGCGGCTGGTGGAGTCCACCGTATGGGTGAACACCGCGCATCCGGCGTATCGACGCGCCGTCGCCTCACGCGCGGAAGGGTATCATCTCGCGCTCAGCGTGGCGCTCTCGCTCGCCCCCTTGGCGACCGATCCGAAGGGTGAACATGCCTTTGTGACGGCGTTCCTGTCGCACTGGGGCAAGGCGCTGGACCGACCCGGCGGCCTGAAGCGTTAGGTAAACCATGCCGTTCTTGACCATTCCATCGGGCGCGTCGATCATGCTGGGGACACCGGCCGGGCCGACACCAGAATCCCTTTCACGTGTATGGTAGCGGTCAAGACGTTGATTTTCACAGTCCTGGTCCCCGGGACGATGACGGTTCTCATTCCATACCTGTTGCTTTCTTCAGATGTCCAGCAGTGGTTCCCAGTGAAATTTGGTGTCGTCCGGTTCTTTGGGCCAGTGCCGATGCTAGTGGGCGTACTTATCTACCTATGGTGCGCCTGGGACTTCACGTTCACCGGCAGAGGCACGCCCGCGCCGATTGATCCACCAAAAGAACTTGTTGTGAAGGGGCTCTATCGCTATGTCAGAAATCCAATGTATGTTGGAGTTCTGCTTATCTTGCTGGGCGAAGCTCTTCTGTTCGAATCTGTGATTGTGCTCCTTTACGCACTCCTGTTACTCTCCGCTGCCCACCTGTTCGTAGTCTTCTACGAGGAGCCCACGCTGGCGCGATTGTTCGGGGCGTCGTACGAGCGGTACCGCCAATCCGTCCATCGATGGCTTCCACGGTGACCTGTAAGGTCTGTGCAGGGGAGTGGCCTCCCAAGAACCATTGGATCGCCGACTTCAATCTCACGCAGGCCCACCTGTTTGAGGATCAGTTCTTTCCCGGATGGACGGTGCTGGTGCTCACGCGCCATGCGACGGAGCTGTTCGAGCTGACAAAGGACGAACGCAGCCGGCTCATCGAAGAGGTGTCGTCGGTCGCGGCGGCGCTGGCCATGGCATTCGAGCCCGTGAAGATCAACTACGAGCTGCTCGGCAACCAGCTCCCGCACATCCACTGGCATATCATCTCGCGGCTGGAGAGCGATCCGGCGCCGAAGGAGCCGGTGTGGCGCGTCCCGCATGAGCCGAAAAGATTGACACCAGACGCGCTTCGGGAGAGGATCACCTTGGTCCGGACGCACCTGAAGCTTTGAGTTGAACCCGCCATGCCGCTTCTGACCATTCCATCGGGGACGCCGATCATGCTGGGGACGCCGGCCAAGCCGATGGCGGAAGATTTACTCCAGTCGATCGGCACGATGCTGTTGAACGTGGCCGGCGTGCTGGAGGCCCATCTGCCGCAGTGCTACGCGATGGGGGTCATGGAGAAGCCCGCGCAGGTGCTGGTGGTGGTCATCGAATCCACCGCCTCGTCCGAAGAGGTCGTGGATGAAATTCTGCTGGGTCTGGCCGCGCTGTCGCCCGAGGACATCCCGCTCGACGTGTGGTCGATGGACCCCCGGCACTCGTTGCTGGCCTCGGTACAAGCCACAAACTGCCGTCTGATGTGACATTAAACAATGCGCGTGCGGATAATCCTCCTCGTCTGCTTTTTCCTTTTCACCTCTTCAGTCCTTGCCCGAGACAACGCGATCGTGCCGGGCGACAATCTTGTCGCAGAAGGCATCCCGCCGGTGCCGGCATCGCTCGCGGAGGCGGTCGGTCGCTATACGGAATTTCGCCGGGCGGCGTTCTTGAGCTGGCATCCCACCCGCCGCGAGATGCTCATCCGCACGCGCTTCGCCGAGACGGTTCAGATTCACCAGGTACAATCACCCGGCGGCGTCCGCACCCAACTGACATTTTTCTCTGACGCGGTCCGCGGCGCCTCGTACCCGCCGAAAGGCGTGGAGTGGTTCGTCTTTGCCAAGGACAGGGAGGGCAATGAGTTCTACCAGTTCTATCGCTATGATGTGGCCACCGGTTCCGCCACGCTCCTGACCGACGGAAAGTCACGAAACAGCAATGCGGTCTGGTCCAACAGGGGCGATCGGATGGTCTATGCCTCGACCCGGCGGAACGGGAAGGACGTGGACCTGTACGTCGTCAACCCCGCCGATCCCAAGAGCGACAGGATGCTTGCTCAGTTGGAGGGCAGCGGATGGAGGGCCCTGGACTGGTCGCCGGATGACCGCGAGCTGCTCGTTCTCGAGTTCGTCTCGATCAACGAAAGTTATCTCTGGCGACTTGATGTAACGACGGGGAAGAAAATCTTGATCACTCCCCAAGGCGGTGCCGAATCCGTGTCCTACGGCGGCGGCAAGTTCAGCGTGGATGGGAAGGGGCTCTACGTCACAACGGATCGTGACACGGAGTTTCTTCGGCTCGCCTATGTTGATCTCGCCTCAACCCGCCACACCTTTCTCATTGACCACATCAAGTGGGGGATCGAGGACTTTGATCTTTCCCGTGACGGCAAATGGCTGGCGTTCGTGACCAACGAAGACGGCGTCAGCATCCTTCACGTACTGGAGGTCGCTACGGGGCGAGAACGGGCCGCGCCCAAGTTTCCCATCGGCATCATCTCCGGCCTTCAGTGGCACGCCAATGGCCCGGAACTTGGTTTCACCGTTGAGTCCGTCCGCTCGCCGGCCGACGCGTACTCGCTCAACGTCAGCACAGGCAAGGTGGCGCGCTGGACGTACAGCGAAACGGGTGGGCTGAACACCGCCCATTTTCCGGAGCCGGAGTTGGTCCGCTGGAAGAGCTTCGACGGACGATTCATTTCGGGTTTTCTCTACCTGCCGCCCGCGCGATTCACCGGAAAGCGTCCTGTTGCCATGAGTATCCACGGTGGTCCTGAAAGCCAGGCCCGCCCGCATTTCCTCGCCCGGCATAATTACTGGCTGAATGAACTGGGAGTCGCCCTGCTGTACCCGAACATCCGTGGTTCCACCGGGTACGGCAAGACCTTTCTGAAGTTGGATAACGGCCTGCTGCGCGAGGATGCCTATAAAGACATCGGTGCGCTTCTTGAATGGATCAAGACCCGGTCCGAACTGGACACCGATCGCGTGATGGTGACCGGCACGAGCTACGGCGGGCACATGACGCTGGCAGCGGGGACGCGTTACGGCGACCGGCTCTGCTGTTTGGTGGACATCGTCGGCATTTCCAATCTCGTGACGTTTCTCCAAAACACCGAAGCCTACCGGCGAGACCTGCGGCGCGTGGAGTACGGCGATGAGCGCAATCCGGAGGTGCGCGCGTTCTTGGAGCGGATCGCCCCGGTGAAGAACGCGGACAAACTGACGAAGCCGCTTTTCGTCGTCCAAGGCAAGAACGACCCGCGCGTGCCGCTGAGCGAGGCGGAGCAGATGGTTGCGACGGCCCGAGAGAACGGCACGTCGGTCTGGTACCTGATGGCCAAAGACGAAGGACACGGATTCGCCAAGAAGAAAAATGCGGATTTCCTGTTCTACGCCACTATCCTTTTCATGAAGGAATACTTGCTGAAGTAACCGCCTGAATCGCCTTCGCCACAATTCCCACAATCTGTTTCAGCTCCCGCATAGTCGTGCTGAGCGGGGGCATGAGGACGATGACGTTGCCGAGGGGGCGGATGAGCAGGCCGCGCCGGCGAGCCTCGTCCGCGACACGCATCCCCATACGCGACGCCAAGGGGTAGGGCTCCTTGGTGCCGCGATCCCGCACAAGCTCAATGCCGACAATAAACCCAAGTTGGCGGATATCCCCGACGTGAGGATGATCCCAGAGCGGCTGCACCAGGCGATGGAGCGCCACGACCTTGGGCTTCAAACGTTGAAGTGTCCGCTCTTTCCTAAACACCTCTAGATTGGCCAGGGCAACTGCGCAACCGAGCGGGTTCCCGGTGTAGCTGTGTCCGTGGAAGAAGGTCTTGAACTCCTCGTAGCGCCCGAGGAAGGACCGGTAAATGCGCTCTGTTGTGAGGGTGGCCGCGAGGGGGAGATACCCGCCTGTTAGTCCCTTGCTGACGGCCATGAAGTCCGGTTTGATCTTCTCGTGCTCGCACGCAAACATCCGACCCGTCCGACCGAAGCCGGTCGCCACCTCGTCCGCGATGAGGAGCACGTGGTAGTCGGAGCAGAGCTCCCTTATCCGCGTCAGGTAGCCCGGCGGCATGGTGATTATCCCTCCTGCCGCCAGCAGCATTGGCTCCACGATGAGCGCCGCGATTTCCTTATTATGCTGCCTCAGGATCTGCTCGATTGCACCCGCGCAGGACAGTCGGCACTCGGGAAAGGTCAGGTTGAGTGGACAGCGGTAGCAGTAGGGCACATGCGCTTCGTAGGTCGGAAATAACAGCGGCTTGAACCGATCGTGAAAGACCGAGATGCCGCCCACGCTGACAGCTCCCAGCGTGTCGCCGTGATAGGCCTCTCCCAGGTGAACGAACTTATTCTTGGATCGAAAGGCGCCTCCATGTAACTGCCAATATTGGAAGGCCATCTTCAGGGCAACTTCGACCGCCGTCGAACCGTTGTCCGAATAGAAGACCCGGGTGAGTCCCGCTGGCGCGAGCGCGACCAACCGCTTGGCAAGCTTGATTGCCGGGATATTGGAAGCCCCTAGCAGGGTCGTATGGGCGATCCGCTTGAGTTGTGCGGCGAGTGCACGGTCTAAGGCTTGCTTGCGGTGGCCGTGAAGATTGACCCAGATCGAGGAGACTCCATCGAGGTAGCGGCGCCCCTCGGTATCTTCCAAATAGACCCCGTCCCCTCGTTCGATGATGAGGGGATCGGTTTTGACCCAGTCGCGCTGCTGGGTGAACGGGTGCCAGAGGTAGCGCCGGTCATCATCCTGGAACTTACGTGTGCGGGCCTTTCGGTCCATGCGTGGAAGGCATTATAGGGGGGGGCTCTCGCTTTGACAATCTGAGGGAAAGTAATTATAATCAGCCAACTTAGGTTAAAGGACATCCGTTGCAGGCACATATCCGGAACTTTTCCATCATCGCCCACATAGACCACGGGAAGTCGACTCTTGCGGACCGATTGCTCGAGTACACAGGCGCCATCACCGCGAGAGAATCGCGGGAGCAAGTCCTGGACGCAATGGACCTGGAGCGTGAGCGGGGGATCACAATCAAGGCCCATACTGTCACGGTTCGGTACAAGGCCGAGGATGGAGAAGAATACCTGCTCAATCTGATTGACACGCCTGGGCACGTGGACTTCACCTATGAGGTCTCGCGCAGTCTGGCCGCCTGTGAAGGGGCCTTGCTCCTGGTTGATGCCTCCCAGGGAGTGGAAGCCCAAACGATCGCCAACGTTCACCTGGCGATCGACAATCACCTGACCATCATCCCGATCATCAACAAGGTAGACCTGGCCAGCGCCGATATCGAAGGAACCAAGCAGCAGATTGAGGACGTTTTAGGCTTGGACGTGCGGGACGCTGTCCTGACCAGCGCCAAGGCCGGCCTCGGTACCAAGGCGGTCTTAGAGGCCGTTGTCAAACACGTGCCGCCTCCGCAGGGCAATCCGAGCGGGCCGCTGAAGGCCCTCGTCTTCGATTCCTGGTTCGACAACTATCAGGGCGTGACGGTGCTTGCCCGGGTGGGCGACGGGGAAATCCACCCCGGCATGAAGGTGCGGATGGTGGGGACGGATAAAGTGTTTGAGATCATGGAGGTCGGGGTCTTCACCCCCAAGCGGGTTAAGCAGGAGCGGCTCTCGACGGGGGAGGTCGGCTACGTGGTGGCCGGCATCAAGCGGGTCGGGGACACGCGGATCGGCGACACGATCACCGACAACGGCCGGCCGACATCCGCGCCCTATCCGGGATACAAAGAAGCCAAGCCTATGGTCTTCTGCGGGCTCTACGCGACGGATACCGACCGGTTCGAGGATTTGCGGGATGCGTTGGAGAAACTGCGCCTCAACGACTCCAGCTTCGCCTACGAACCTGAAACCTCGCTGGCCCTGGGCTTCGGCTTCCGTTGCGGCTTTCTGGGACTGCTTCACATGGAGATCATCCAGGAGCGACTGGAACGGGAGTACGGGCTGGACCTGATCAGCACGACCCCCACGGTGGTCTACCGGGTCACCACGACCAAGGGCGAGGTGCTGCTGATAGACAATCCCACCAAGTTGCCGGAGCCGACTGCCATTGACCTGTTCGAGGAGCCGTATATCAGAGCGACCATCATCACGCCGGAGACCTACGTCGGAAACTTGCTCGCCTTGTGCCAGGAGCGACGAGGCACGCAACTGGGCTTGGCCTATCTGAACCCCACACGGGTCATGCTCACCTACGAGATGCCCTTAAACGAGATCATGATGGACTTCTATGACCGTTTGAAGTCGAAGACCCAAGGCTATGCCTCCCTCGACTACGAAATCATCGGGTACCGGCCGTCGGATTTGGTTAAGGTTGACCTCTTGCTCAACGGGGAGAGCGTGGACGCGCTCTCCTTCATCGTGCACCGCGAAAAAGCGGCAATCCGGGGCCGGCAGGTGGCCGAGAAGATGAAGGAGTTGATCCCACGTCAGATGTTTGAGGTTGCCATCCAGGCCGCGATCGGCAACAAGATCGTTGCGCGTGAGACTGTCGGAGCATTGAAGAAGAACGTGACCGCGAAATGTTACGGGGGTGATATCACCCGCAAAAGGAAACTATGGGAGAAGCAGAAGGAAGGCAAGAAAAGGATGAAACAGGTCGGCCGAGTGGAAGTGCCCCAGGAAGCCTTTCTGGCCCTGTTGAAGGTGACGGACTAGCCGTCGCGCCGGCTGTCGCTCCGATTGACCCGCTGCCGATCGCCGCTCACCGGACGGGGGCGCAGGAATCGGTGGGAGTTCCGTCCGTGCAGAGCAAGTCGGTCTGGCGGGAGTACGTCGAGGCGATCCTCATCGCCATCGTGCTGGCGCTGATCATCCGTACGTTCGTCGTTCAAGCATTCAAGATCCCGTCCGGGTCCATGATCTCGACACTGCTGATCGGGGATCATATTCTGGTCAACAAGATGATTTACGGGTTGAAGATTCCCACGGACTGCGAGTGGGATTTCACGACGACACGACCCGGCGTCAGGAAGATCCCGTTCTTATGGTCGTGTTTTAGCTACAAGACCCTGTTCACGCTCGGCGGCCCTGAACGCGGCGACATCATCGTCTTCATGTTTCCTGAAGACGAAACCAAGGACTTCATCAAGCGCGCGGTCGGCCTCCCCGGCGACACCGTCGAAGTCCGCAACAAGCGGGTGTGGATCAACGGCGAACTCTTGCCCGAACCCTATACCCAACATGTCGACCCGGCCATCTTGTTGCATCAGGTCCAGCCTCGAGATAATCTCGGGCCGCTGACAGTCCCCACAGACTCGTATTTCGTGATGGGCGACAACCGGGATCAGAGCTTGGACAGCCGATTCTGGGGATTCGTCAAGCATGACAAGATCAAGGGCAAGGCCTTCCTGATCTACTGGTCGTGGGACGGGCACGGGAACCTCGCGAACTGGGTACGGTGGGGGCGCATTGGGAAGATGATTCGATGAAGCCAACGGGTTTGCGGGCCTACCTCAGGAAGTTTCGTGGGGGGAAGGTCTTGGTCGTCGGCGATCTGATCCTCGACCACTACGTGTGGGGCCAAGTGAGCCGGGTCTCTCCTGAAGCTCCGGTGCCCGTTGTCAATGTGGCGTCCGAGACGCTGCAACTCGGCGGGGCGGCCAATGTGTCCAACAATATCCGCGCCCTCGGCGGACGGGTGGACCTGTGTGGTGTCATCGGCGCGGACGAGGCCGGCCGGCAGTTCCTCACAGTTCTGGAGCGCCAGAGCATCGGCCGGGATGGAATCATGACCGACCGCGACCGCCCCACGACGAAGAAGACACGGATTTTGGCGCACAGCCAGCAACTGGTGCGCATCGATGTCGAGCGGCGAGATCCGATCAGCGGGGTCCTGGAGGCGCGCCTCAGCCGGTACGTCGCGGCCTGCATCGGCTCGGCCGCCGCGCTCGTGGTGTCCGATTATGCCAAGGGTGTCGTGACCCCCCGCCTGATGGCCAATCTGATCGAGCTGGCGCACCGACACGGGACCCCTGTGGTCGTCGATCCCAAAGTGGCTCACATCGGCCGGTACAAAGGTGCAACCGTGCTGACTCCGAATCACCTTGAGGCCGTCCAGGCAGCCGGCCTCCACGGCGAGGATGAGGGAACCCTCATGGAAGCGGGGCGGCAGCTTCAGCAACGACTCAGTTGCCGTGCCGTTCTCATTACGCGAGGCGAGCGGGGCATGAGTCTCTTTGAGGAAAACGGACGCGTGTCGCATATCCCGACCGTCGCACGGCAGGTCTTCGACGTCACCGGTGCCGGGGACACCGTGGTGGCCACCCTCGCATTGGCGCTGGCCGCCGGCGCTCCGATCCGTCAGGCCGCGATGCTGGCCAATTATGCCGCGGGGATCGTCGTGGGAATGGTCGGCACGGGGACCGTCACGTCCACCCAACTCGATGAGGCTCTGAACCATGGCTGACCAAGGCCGCCCGGCGGACACCCGCACCGAAGTTGCCGTGGTCATTCCGGCACGCTATGGCTCCAGCCGGTTTCCCGGAAAGCCGCTGGCCCGTGTGGGGGACAAGCCGCTGATCCAACAGGTCTATGAAAGAGTCCGAGCCGCACGGGGTGTGGGACGGATTGTCGTGGCGACGGACGACGAGCGCATACAGGACGCGGTGGCCAGATTCGGAGGCGAGGCCGTCCTCACAAGTGATCTCCTGCGGACAGGCTCCGACCGCGTAGCTGCGGTTGCCCGCGAAATTCCTGCTGATGTGTATGTGAATTTCCAGGGCGATGAAATCCCGTTTGGACCCGGTCTGCTGGAAGATCTCATTCTTCCGTTCACTGCGTGCGATGCCGACGTCGGAACCCTCAAGCGGACCCTGACCGAGGAGCGTGATCTGCTCGATCCGAACGTCGTGAAGGTGGCCACGGACCAGCATGGGGACGCATTGTACTTTTCGCGAAGTCCCATTCCGTACCGCAGAGATCGCAAGGCGGGAACAGGGGCGTTGATGCGAGGCCTGCATTGGAAACACGTGGGCATTTACGCTTTCACTCGGGCGGCCTTGATCCGCTTTGCCGAGTCGCCCTCAGGCGCTCTTGAGGGAGCCGAACAACTGGAACAATTACGTCTGCTAGAGGCCGGAGTGCGGATCCGGGTCTGGGAGACCCAGCACGCCTCGCTCCGCGTGGATACGCCCGCCGACCTCGCGCGAGCCGAACAGATTCTAACGGGAGGAGAGCCGGTATGTCGAAATTCATCTTTGTGACCGGTGGGGTCGTCTCTTCCTTAGGAAAGGGACTGGCCTCGGCCTCGATCGGAAACCTTCTCGAAAGCCGGGGCGCCCGCATCACCTTTCTGAAGCTGGACCCGTACATCAACGTTGACCCAGGGACCATGAACCCGTACCAGCACGGTGAGGTCTACGTCACGGAGGACGGGGCCGAAACCGATCTGGATCTCGGGCACTACGAGCGGTTCACCTCGGTGACCGTGCGGCGCCGGAATCATTTTACGACGGGCCGTATCTACTACGACGTCATCA
>CAZITU010000007.1:0-46940 GCA_964542245.1 uncultured Nitrospirales bacterium
GGTTGCTGGGCACCGAAGGAGTGCGAGCCGGCCGTTTCGTGACCCTGAAGGTCGGTCCGCGCCGTCACGTTGCGCTTGCGGTGGAGCAGGTGCTGGACGTCAAGCCACTGCCTGACGGATCCCTCGGCGAGTTGCCTCCCTTACTTCATGCTGCAAAGACTGACGTGGTCTCTGAAATTGGGGTGTTGGATTCCGAGCTTTTGATTGTCCTTCGAAATGCCCGGCTCGTTCCGGAGGAGCTATGGACTCAACTGGAGGGGGAGCAGTCGCCGTGAGGATGGCGCCTTCCCACGAACCGGATGTGGAGCGGTTCAGAGCGGTAGTCGCCGTCCGCCTGGGGCTCCAATTCGACGATTCCAAGCTCCCACTGCTGGCCGATGTCCTGCGCCGGCGGTTGGAAGCCTCGGGGGTGGAGTCCGAAACCTATTTGCTGCGGCTGGAGGCGGGTCGGGCCCCGGGGGAGGTTGCAGCGCTGGCTCAGGAATTGACCGTGGGCGAGACTTATTTCTTTCGCCATAGGGAGCAATACCGTGCCTTCGTGGATGTAGCGCTGGCCGAGCGCCTGCGGGCGAGAAGCCGTACCACCGAAAACGGGGCGCTGCGCATTCTCTCTGCAGGGTGTGCGTCCGGGGAGGAGCCGTATTCGCTGGCCATCTTGGTTCGCGAGTCCCTGGCGGAGGGTTCGAGTGAAGTTTCAGTTCGGGCGGTGGATATCAATCCCGTGGCCCTGCGGAAGGCACAAGCTGGCCGTTTTTCGACCTGGGCGCTTCGGGAGACCCCACTGGACATCCAGCAAAGGTGGTTTCGCCCGGAAGGTCGCGAGGCCGTCCTGAACGACGAGGCTAAGGCCCGAGTGACATTCGAGGAGCGCAATCTTATCCATGACGATGCCGAACTTTGGAGTCCGCAGAACTACGACATCGTGTTTTGCCGAAACGTCATTATGTATCTCACGCCGGAGAGCGCTCGTGCACTCGTCGCGAGGATTGCGAACGCTCTCGTGCCGGGCGGTTACCTGTTCCTTGGCCACGCGGAAACCCTGCGTGGGCTCTCGCAGGATTTTCACCTGCTACACACCCACGAAGCGTTTTACTACCGCTGCAAAGACCCTTTCGCCCGGTCGCCTGTTGGTTCGGAGACCCCCATCCCTCTTCGCGTTGCCCCCGCTCCCGATCTCACAGCCGTTCTGGCAAACGACACGACCTGGGTGCAGGCCATACGCAGCGCAACACACAGGATCCAAGCTCTTGCGGAAGCCACTCCGGCATCGGCCCCGTCATCTCCTCCGCTTCAGTCCGATGTCCAGCAAGCGCTCGACCTTCTGCGCAGGGAGCGATTTACGGATGCCCTGGGCGTGATCCAGGCGCTCCCACTCGAACTGGCGGGGGATCCGGATGTATTGCTGCTGAATGCGGTGCTTTTGACCCATGGAGGCCGGCTGAAGGAGGCTGAGGAAGTTTGCCAGCGCCTCTTGCGCGCCGACGAGTTGAACGCTGGGGCACATTATGTTCTGGCCCTATGCCGCGAAGGCGCTGGAGATCGCCAACGCGCCGCGGAACACGATCAGGTGGCGGTTTATCTGGATCCTGCGTTCGCCATGCCGCACCTGCACCTGGGCCTGCTCGCCCGGCGCACCGACGACTACGCCACGGCGCGACGCGAGCTCCGGGGCGCACTCGATCTGTTGCAGCGCGAGGATGCTTCGCGACTGTTGCTGTTCGGGGGTGGGTTCAATCGGGAAACTCTGATTGCGCTTTGCCGCGCTGAGCTGCAAGCCTGTGGAGGACAGCCGTGAGCCGGCAGGAACGTCCACTGGAGGAAAAAGCAGCCGAACTGAAGCGCGCCTTTGACCGCTCATTTGCCGAGGCGCCGGCGACCGAGCGGCCTTCCCTCGAAGATTTCCTTGCCATCCGCGTCGGGCCTGACCCCTATGCGGTACCTCTTGCGGCGATTTCCGGCCTCTACGCGGACAGGACCGTGACTCGGCTGCCGAGTCCCGTCACCGAGTCACTGGGGATCGCCGGGTTCCGCGGCAGCATCGTCGCCGTGTATGACCTCCGCGTGATTCTTGGTTATCCAACTGGAGAGACGCCACGTTGGTTGATGGTTGCCGCTGAGACGCCGGTCGGCTTGGCGTTCGACGGATTTGAAGCCTACCTTCGATTTCCCCTGAGGGCTAAGGCGCAGGCCGGACGTGTCGAACAAAGCCACCCGTACCTGCAGGGAGTCCTGCGCACCGCCGATGCGGTGCGGCCGGTGGTTCAGCTGGGCCCGATTCTCGAAGCACTCAAGCGGCGGGTACAAGCCGCCGCGCGACAGGAGCAACGACCATGACTCGACACTGGACCTTTGGGCAAAGGCTGGCAGCAGGCTTCGCCGTGACGGTGGTACTGGCGGTCGCGATTGGGATGGTCTCGGTTTACGCACTGCGCACCGTGGTGGAGAGCAAAGATCAGGTGATTAACGTGGACGCGCGTTTGCTCGCTGACACGCAGAGCCTATGGGCTTCCCTGGAACGAAAAGTGGCGACATCCCGCGGGTTCCTGCTCACGCGCGAGGATCGGCTGCTGAGTGAAATGCACGAGGCCCGCCGCGAGTTCCTGGCGATCCTTGGCCGGCTGAAGAGTAACGCGCGTAGCGAGGAAGGCCGAAGTCTTGTGGAGGCCATTGGGCGTGCCGAGGCAGAGCACCAGCGGGCTCTCGACGATGTTATCGCATTGCGGCGGCGCACCCCTGTGGCTGCCGATCCCGTGGCCCAGGCGTTTGAGGAGCAGGTCCTTCCCAAGCGGCAGGAGGCGGATGCCCGGATCGAGGCCTACTTGTCTCGGCAGGAGCGGCGCATGGCAGAGGCTCGTGATGCCTCGACCGAGACCGCCTCCGCCTCGATCAATCTCACAATCGTCATCGCCATCGTCGTTGTTCTATTCGCTACGCTGACAGCGGTCCTGTTGACCCGCACCCTCAGCCGGCAGATTGGCAGCGCCGTGGGCCAGGTGCAGAGCTCGTCCGCCGAGTTGCAGTCTGCCGCTAACCAGCAGGCCACCGGCGCGCGGGAGCAGGCCACTGCGATGAGCGAGATCAACACGACCATCAGCGAGCTGCTGGCCACTTCGCGCCAGATTGCGGAGAGCGCACAGCGGGTGGCGCAAATCGCCGAGCAAACGGCCGAGGCGGCCCGGTCCGGGGAAGGCACGGTAGGGAAGGCCCATGAGTCCATCGCGGGAATCCGCCAGCAGGTGGATCTGGTTGTAGGCCACATGCTGGAACTCGGGAAGAAGTCTCAGCAGATCGGGGCTGTGCTGGATATCGTCTCCGAACTGGCCGAACAAACGAATATCCTCGCCATCAACGCAACCATTGAGGCGGCCGGGGCGGGCGATGCAGGGAAACGCTTCGCGGTGGTGGCCGAGGAGATCCGGAAACTGGCCGATCGAGTGGGCGGCTCGACGAAGGAAATCCGCACCCTTATTGACGACGTACGGGGCGCGGTAAACACCACGGTAATGGCTACCGAGACCGGCTCGAAAGCGGTGGACGCGGGCTCCCGCCAGTTCGGCGACGTGGCAGCCGCCTTCAAGCGGATCGCCGGTTCGGTGGCCACCACGATGGAGGCCGCACGCGAGATCGAACTCTCGACAAAACAACAGACCAGTGCTGTTGAGCAGGTCAATGTCGCCATTGGCGACGTCGCTCAAACGACGAAGGAAACCGAGGCCAGTTCGGGTCAGACACTCCAGACGGCCTCACAACTGGCGACCTTATCGAAAGATCTTTTGCGAGTCGTGCAGCCGCAGCACGCGGTGTGAGGCATGGCGAAGGATCCGTACAAATACTTTCGCGTTGAGGCCCGTGAACTCCTGGATCAGATCGGCCAAGGGGTCCTGGACCTGGAAAAAGGCGCGGCCACGCCTGACTTGGTTCCGCGCCTGCTGCGCCTCGCCCATACGCTCAAAGGCGCGGCTCGGGTAGTCAAGCAGCGAGAAATCGCGGATCAAGCGCATGCCATCGAGGACGCGCTGGCCCCCTTCCGGGATTCACCTGCTGGCGCCTCCCGTACGCATATCGAAACCGTCCTGAAGCTTGTGGACAAGATCAGCGTTGGAGTTGCTTCCCTTGTCCCTCTAGCAGACGGGGAGGGGTCGACACCCGTTCGGCCGCTCCCCGAGGAGGCTTTGCGAACGGTGCGCACGGACATCGGGGAAATGGATGCGCTCCTCGATGGAATCGCGGAAACACATACTCGGATGGGCTCGCTCCGTAGGTGTCTCGGTTCGCTGGATCGCGCCCGCGACTTGGTAGACATCCTAGCTGAGCAAAAAGCATCCCGCCGCGATGTCAACGGTGCGGCCGCAGGCAAAGCCCACTCGGTTGCCGAAGACCTGCACACGACTTTCGACGGGCTCAGGCGTAACTTGGCATCGTCCCTGGACCACATGGAACGCGACCTGCGACGGGTACGCGACTCAGCGGAGCAACTACGGCTCGTCCCCGCAGGAGCGCTCTTCACTTCGCTGGAACGGATGGCCCGAGATGTAGCCCAAGCTCAAAGCAAGTTAGTAGTTTTCGAGGGGCGTGGCGGCGACGTGCGGCTGGACGCACATGTGTTAGGAGTCGTGCAGGGGGCGCTGCTGCAACTCGTGCGTAACGCGGTGGCGCACGGGATCGAACTAGAGCCCGACCGAAAAAGGGCGGACAAGCCGCCTGAGGGCCGGGTGACGCTCGATGTGGCCAGGCGCGGACGTCGTGTTGCGTTCCGATGCGCAGACGATGGGCGCGGCGTTGACGTCGAGGCGGTGCGTCGCGCGGCCCGGCGCAAGGGCCTCTCCTCAGAGACAAGAGAGCTTGAAGGCGAAGCGTTGCTGCATTTGTTGTTGCGCGGCGGCATTAGTACGTCCGTCGCTGTTGACGGAGTCTCTGGAAGGGGGATCGGTTTGGATGTGGTCCGCGAAGCAACCGAGCGGTTGGGTGGCGACGTGAGCGTACGAACGGAGACCGGCAAAGGTACCACAGTGGAGCTTGTCGTTCCGTTGTCCCTCGCCTCGCTCACCGCCCTCGTGGTGGAATCCAATGGCATGGTGGCCGCTGTCCCGCTCGACGCTGTGCAAAGTACGCTTTGGGTTGCTCCCGAGCAGGTTGCCAAGAGCGCTCAGGGTGAATCCGTCGTTTACGAGAACCAAGCCATCCCGTTTGTGCCCTTGTCGGTGGTGCTCTCGCGGCACACCATTGCTGTTTCGAGGGGTGGAAAACCTTGGTCAGCGATCATTGTGCGGGGAGCCGGCGGGTTGGCTGCCATCGGGGCTGACAGGCTCGCCGGAACCGCAAACGTCGTTCTCCGCCCACTGCCGGACTTTGCGCCAACAACCCCTGCCGTGGCTGGAGCGTTCCAGGACGCGGAGGGTAACTTCCAGCTCCTACTCGATGCCGACGGTCTGGTCGAAGAAGCGCGGTGCAGCCACGCCTCTCAAGGGGAGTACGAAGCCCCTCGTCAACCTATTCTGGTCATCGACGATTCGCTGACAACGCGCAAGCTGGAGCAGAGCATTCTGGAATCGGCCGGCTACGAGGCGGACCTAGCGACTTCGGGAGAAGAAGCATTGGAAAAAGCGCGCCGGAAGCGGTACTCGCTCTTTCTTGTGGATGTCGAGATGCCGGGGATGGATGGATTCAAGTTCATTGAACACGCCCGCGCCGACCCGATGCTTCGGGATGTGCCCTCGATTCTGGTCACGTCTCGAACATCCTTGGAAGACCGTCGCCGCGGACAGGATGTCGGTGCGCAGGGTTATATGGCCAAGAGCGAGTTCGAGCAGACAGAGTTACTCGACCGCATCCGCCGACTGGTGAGTTAGCCATGGCGCAAGCGCGTGTGTTGGTGGTGGAAGACTCTCAAACTGTGCGGAGAGCCTTGTGCGATTGCATTGTCGCCGATCCTGAGCTGGAACTGATCGGCGAGGCCGAAGACGGGAAGCGTGCCATCGAACTATGCCGAGAGCGACGGCCCGACGTTATCACCATGGACATCATGCTGCCCGTGATGACTGGCTTGGCCGCAACCGAGTACATCATGGCCCATTGTCCCACTCCGATTCTGGTTGTGTCTTCTTCCTTTAATCGAGGCGAGTTGTTCAAAACCTACGACGCGCTGGCCGCGGGTGCTGTGGACGTGCTGGAGAAGCCCCAGGGCGACGAGCCCGATGGAAGCTGGGAGAAGAAATTCTTGGCGGCCCTGAAGCTCGTATCGCGCATCCGCGTCATCACGCACCCGCGGGCGCGGTTGGGAGCACGTCAACGACCCCAGCCGGTAGCTGGCGAGGCTGCTTTGGAACTGGGCGAATTGCGACAGAAGCCCCAAGTAATCGCTCTGGGGGCTTCGACCGGCGGCCCGGGCGCAATTGTGGAAGTCATGCGCACTCTCTCCTCAGACTGCTCTCTCCCTGTACTCCTCGTTCTCCACATCAACGAACCGTTCGGAGCTGCCTTTGCTGACTGGCTTGACGTTCAAACGAGTCGCCGCGTGGCCTACGCCCAGGATGGCGAACCAATCGGGGCGGCATCCGGACGGGTAGTCATGGCTCCCCCGGGCCGTCACCTGATTATTCGCGATGGCCGCACATACCTGACGCTCGACCCGGAGCGGCACTCGTGCCGCCCTTCGGTGGACGTGCTGTTCGAATCCGTTGCTCGCGAATACGGTCCCGCAGCCGCAGCATGCCTGCTAACCGGGATGGGAAGAGACGGGGCCGCCGGCCTTCTGGAAGTCCGCAAGGCCGGCGGCTTCACGATCGCTCAGGATGAAGCGACCTCCATTGTCTACGGGATGCCGCGCGAGGCCGTCCTGCTGGGGGCTGCAGGGCGCGTGCTCCCACTGAGCGAGATTGGCCCGTTCCTCACTTCCCTGGCCCTGTCAGGCAACGAGGTCCGGCGATGAGCGATACGGTTCTGATCGTCGATGACAGCCTGACGGTGCGAATGGACCTCGCGGAGGCTTTTGGGGCTGCGGGATTTCGGCCTGTGCTGTGCGCGACGATCGCCGAAGCCCGCCACGCACTCACCGATGAATCGGTGAAGGTAGTCGTCCTGGATGTCTTGTTGCCGGACGGGGACGGGATCGAACTCCTGAAGGAAATCCGCACGAACTCCGCTCCTGCCACTACCGTCATGATGCTTTCAACGGAAGCGGAAATAAAGGATCGAATCCGCGGCCTCCAAACCGGCGCAGACGAATATGTGGGGAAGCCGTACGACACAAGATATGTGGTTGCCCGAGCCCGTGAACTCTTGAGATTGCGCAGCGCGGGAAGGGCCGAGGACCGGCCAACCGTCCTTGTTATTGACGACAGCACGACGTTCCGTGAAGAGTTGCGAAAGGCCTTCGAGACCACTGGGTATGCGGTTTTACAGGCCACGAGTGGGGAAGAAGGGCTCCGCGTTGCCGCGGCTCAGCGGCCCAGCGCCATTGTCGTCGATGGCGTCTTGCCCGGCATCGATGGCGCCACCGTTATCCGCCGTGTCCGCCTCGATGCTGCACTGCGCAGCGTGCCATGCCTCTTACTCACGGCATCGGAAGACCGTGGCGCTGAATTGCGTGCACTTGACGCGGGTGCCGATGCTTTTGTGCGCAAAGAAGAGGATGTCGAGGTCATTCTGGCAAGATTGGCGGTGATGCTGCGCCAGGCAGCAGTCACGACAACGGACGAGGCAACCAGCCTGCTTGGGCCAAAGAAAATTCTCGCCGTCGACGACAGCGTCACCTATCTGCAAGAGCTGGCTTCGTTGCTGCGTGACGAAGGCTACGATGTGATCCCTGCGCGATCGGGCGAAGAAGCGCTCGAACTTCTGGCCGTGCAGCCGGTGGACTGCATCCTATTGGATCTGATGATGCCCGGCATAGGTGGCCAGGAAACCTGCCGCCGCATCAAGTCTGTGCAGGTGGTGCGCGACATCCCTCTCGTCATGCTTACGGCTCTTGAAGATCGCTCGGCCATGCTGGATGGCTTGGGGGCGGGTGCCGACGACTACATCTCCAAATCGAGCGAGTTCGAGGTTTTGAAGGCCCGCGTCCAGGCCCAAATCCGCCGCAAGCTGTTTGAGGATGAAAACCGGCGCATCCGCGAAGAACTTCTGCGGAACGAACTCGAAGCCGCAGAGGCCCGGGCCGTACGAGAACTGGCGGAGACGCGGGCCGTGCTGCTCGAAGAGCTCGAGCGGAAAAACAAAGAATTGGAGGCGTTCAGCTATTCCGTTTCCCACGACCTTCGCGCGCCACTGCGCAGCATTGACGGCTTTAGCCAGGCCTTCCTGGAGGATTACTCCGACAGGGTCGATGAAAAAGGCCGGAGCTATCTGCGTCGCGTGCGCTCCGCAGCGCAGCGCATGGGCGAATTGATCGATGACATGCTTCAACTGTCTCGCGTCGGAAGGGTCGAAGTGCGTCTCGAAGAGGTGGATTTGTCGGATTTAGCATGGCTTGTAGTCGAGGGATTGAAGAAACACGAACCCGACCGGAATATCGACGTGCAGATTACAGACGGCCTGGTGACGGAGGTCGATCCGCGCCTGATGAGGATCGCACTGGAAAACCTGTTGGGCAACGCATGGAAATTCACCAGCAAGATTTCCGGGGCGAGAATCGAATTCGGTGCAATGGACCTGACGGACGGCAGGACCTACTTTGTTCGTGACAACGGGGCTGGCTTTAGCATGGAATATGCGGAGAAGCTGTTCCGCCCATTTCAGCGACTCCACTCCGAGGAAGACTTTCCCGGCACGGGAATTGGACTGGCCACCGTGTACCGTGTCATTGACCGGCACGGTGGCCGCCTTTGGGCCGAAGGAGAAGTTGGCAAGGGGGCCGCCTTCTATTTCACTTTCACAAGGAAGCGTGGGGTGAACCATGGGCCGTAGCCAGATCATTCTCCTCGTAGAAGACAACCCGGACGATGTGGATTTGACGTTGCGCGCTTTCGAAAAGAGCAAAGTTGCAAACGATATCGTGGTCGTGCGGGACGGAGAGCAAGCGCTGAACTATCTCTTTAGAACCGGATCGCATGCCGGGAGAGATCCTGAGAGGATGCCCGAAGTTGTCCTTCTCGATCTCAAGCTTCCCAAGGTGGATGGTCTTGAGGTTCTCAGACGGATGCGATCCGACGAAAGAACACGGAGACTGCCCGTGGTGGTCCTGACCTCGAGTAAAGAGGAGAGTGACATCATCCGGAGCTACGACCTAGGTGCTAACAGTTTCGTACGGAAGCCAGTTGACTTTGCCCAGTTCATTGAAGCGGCGCAGCAACTCGGACTCTACTGGCTGGTTCTGAATGAACCGGCCACAGGTGTTGGCACTTGAGATGTGCTGGACGAAGGGCACCCCTGGTGCATCGATCCCACCGGCACGCTGACCACCTTGCCCCCTTTGATCCCCCAGCCCCGTAGTTTTGAAAGCGCCTCCTAAGCAGTTCGACCCCGACTCCTGCCAAGCCCGCAGACGACTAGGCGGAGGTCTTGAACTCGGACGGCCAGAAATTTGGTTGGCTTTACAACCGCTCTTGTTCACGCAGGTTCCCTTAACAAGCGGCCTCGCCTTTTTTAGTACCAGCACGGCTCCCTCTGGATTAATCGCCGCGCCCGGCAAATCCATGAAAGGAGCAAACCATGACACTTGGAAAGAGAATGTGCCTCTTTCTGCTTGTGCTGGCGGCACTTACGCCGGTGGCAGCCGGAAGCCTGCCACAGCATGGGGAACCCGTCCTGCAAGCGGACGGAACTGCCCCACCCCCACCGCCCATCCCGATTCCCTGGCCGCGCGTCGCTTAACACGCGCGGAAATGGCAATCGCGGACACGCTGCAAGGGGGAGGTTCCTTCACGACTCCCCCTTGTCGTGTGCTAGCCTAGCACCCGCGCATCGCGGAATTCGGAACGCTAAGACGACCGCGGACGTAGAGCTGCAATGTTGACGCAAACCCTGTGGTGGCTGGGCATGGCCTTGGAGCTGACGCTGCTCCTCAGAGCAGTGCGGAACAACCTCCTCAAGACCTTCCCGATCTTTTACACGTATCTCGCTTACGTCCTCGTGGAATCACTTGTCCGGTTCTACGTGTACGTGCAGTTTCCCTCATTCTACGGGCTGTCCTATTGGGTAACCCAACTTGGAAGCACACTCCTTGGCTACGGAGTCGTCTGGGAGATTTGCCGACAAGCTGTGGCGCGCTATCCGGGTACCTTTCGAATGACGCGAAACGCAATCGTTCTCATTTTTGTCATTGTCATATGCAAGGTCGTGGTCAGCTCACTGACTTCTGAAGGTTGGTCACTGGCCCAAACCACTGGCGAACTCGAGCGCGATTTCCGCACGGTTCAAGCCTTTCTCATCCTAGCCATTGTCGGATTGCTGGTTCATTACCGTATCCAAATTGGGCGCAATCTACGGGGAATGATCTGGGGCTACGGATTCTTCATCGGGACGAGCATTCTGAATCTCACCTTCCGGTCGTTCCTTGGGGAGGTCTTCCAGATTTGGTGGCAGTACTTACAGCCGGTTGCGTACGTCGTTGTACTGCTAATCTGGTGTGCGACCTTGTGGTCTTCCCACCCGAACCCCGAGCCAGAAACTGACCCCCGAATTGAGCAGGACTATCAGTCGCTCGTCGCGGCCACGCGCCGGCGGTTTCGTCAAGCGCGTGCCCATGTCGGGAGGACAGTACGTCCATGACTGACGCGATCTCCTTCGTTGTGGTTGGAACACTGCTGCTGGTGGTTTTGTTCTTTTCTCTTCGCCGCAGCTTACCGACTCCAGCGAAGATAAAGGACTCTTCAGCGGCTCACGAAGCGCTGAACACCTTGCAGTCAGAGCTTCTCCCTGATTGGTTCGTTGACCGGCTGTTTTCCAAGGATGACTGGCAGTTCGCGCAGGGCCAGGACTGCCCTGAGATCGCACCCCTGTTCAACCGCGAAAGAAAGGCAGTTGCGCTCTCGTGGTTGAAGCAAACTCGAGAGCACGTGGCAGAACTGATGGATTTCCATCTGAGGCTGGCTCGAGAGAGACCGGATCTCAAACCTTCCGTCGAGCTTAAGCTCAGTCTTGAATATGCGCAGTTCCAAATACTCTGTGGACTCCTTGCCGGCCTGATCCGAGCGCTGGGGCCCGTTCGTGGTCGGAGCGTGGCGGGATACGCTGTGAGCGCTGCAGCCAATCTCGGAAAGGTCTCGGAAAAGGCGCTGGCGGACTTGAACGATGCTGTGATTGTGGGTGCCGAGGGCAGATAAAGACGCTATCGCCCGAACTCGGGGGTGAAGAATGGTGGCGAAAGCCGTACCCGCGCAAGTGCAGGAGGCATGTGAGGACCTGAAGAACCGGACCTTGGTGTCTCTCCCCGGCGCCTTCGGTCGGCTGATCTATGTAGCTTCCATGCGGGATTACAACACTGGTCAGTATTACCACGAGGGACTCGCGAACCGTTTTTCCGTAGCAGTGGCCGAGGAAGCCCTCACCAAGTGCCATCGTGAAGCTTTTCATCTCTTGGTGCGGAGCCCACTGGCACAATTGGTCAGCGAACTCGAACGGTATATCGGCTCTACGCCGGCAGAGGCAGACCAACTGCTTGACACTTGGGAAAGGCTTCAGCCTTATCGTGTTGCGGTTCCTGCCCAGAGCACTCCAGTCCTGGCCGAGTTCTTCACCTCGAACGTCAAGATTGCTTTAGCAATCCTGAAGCACCGCCGGTCGAAGAACTCGTAGCATCGACAACCCGCATCGCAACGGCCGTCACTTGGCCCACTACCTTCACCTCAGTACCCAAGGTGTAGCGTCTGATTTTGCATGGTGAGAGTGCATGCGGGACCAAGAGCAACTGGTCGCCCTGAACTTCACACCAGGAGCAGGCATAGCTGTCGCGCAGCTCGAAGAAATAGATAGGGCGGTCAAACTCTGTCCGCCACTGGGAGCTCTGCACCTTTTTTACTTCAGGGTTTATCTGCACGAAGGATCCCGGACGCAACATCGGATGGAGCGTAAAATCCTGCAACCCAACGTAACCATACAAGCTGTACCTGACGTCGAGGTGCTGAATCAGCGCGATGGGAATTTCCCCCCAAACCTCCACCATGCGCGCGAGAAGGTTCGTCTTGTCGAGACTGAATCCCCGGTCGAACCGCACCGGGAAGGAAACTGGCCGATCCCCGTCGTACACCTCCAAAGTGGTCAAGTGAGTATTGGGGAGTGGCAGGGCCATCTCGTACTTGCTGATCTTTTGAAGGTCGACGCCGAAGATCATGAGCAGCTCGGAGAATTTGATCCTGTAGATGGCGCTTAAGCTATACAGCTTGAAAATGCTGGGCACAGACTCGCCGTTCTCGACCTGGGTGAGCCACGCGTTCGAAATGTGAAATTCTGTATTGCCTTCTGCCTCGGCAATCTTCTGGCTATTCTCGGTGACATCGCGCGTCGTGATCCCGAGACGATATCGAATCTCCTGAAGTTTCTGGCCCGGAAGCAACGAGATAGTCCTCTTCGTCTAGGGTATCAAACGGGAGGACGAGTTCGCTTCGACTCGCCTCATAACGATTTAGCTGTCTAACTGCCGACCGCCATCCAACACCTCCCGCACCTTTCGCCACAGATCCGTAAGGACGAAAGGCTTTTGCAGGAAAGCCACACCGGGCTCCAAGACTCCGTGATGAACGATCGCGTTGTCCGTGTAGCCGGACATGTAGAGCACCCGTGTTTCTGGATGCGTTGAGGCCAGTTGTCTTGTTAACTCGGGGCCGCCTATTCCGGGCAGAACCACATCGGTCATCAACAGGTGGATAGGTCCGGCATTCTGCTTTGCCAAGTCAAGTGCCTCTGCCGCATCTTTCGCAGCCAGGACCCTGTACCCTTTGCTCTCGAGACATTCGTGAGCGAGCTTGCGAAGGCCTTCCGCATCCTCCACGAGTAGAATAGTCTCGGTGCCTGCGAGCGACCGGGCAGCTTCAGTTTTTGGCACGGCCTCCTCTGCTTCGTCAACCCGCGGCAAATAAACCTTGAATGTGGTGCCTTTGTTCAGCTCGCTGTACACCCAAACGTAACCACTGGCTTGTTTCACGATGCCATACGCGGTCGAAAGGCCCAGGCCTGTCCCCTTGTCCTTTTCCTTGGTAGTGAAGAAAGGTTCGAAAAGGCGCCGCTGCGTCTCGGCGTCCATTCCGACTCCAGTATCGCTGACGGCGAGCATCACATATCGGCCGGGCACAACCGGAAAATGACTGCGGGCGTATGTCTCGTCGAGTATGACGTTCGCTGTCTCGATCGTCAGCCTCCCACCCGAGGGCATAGCGTCACGCGCGTTCACGGCCAAGTTCACGATGACTTGCTCGATTCTGCCGGGATCAGCTTTGACTCGACCAAGTCCCTCGCCCTGGATGGTAAGCAGCCGGATGTGCTCGCCAATGGTTCGTTGGAGCATCTGGCTAAGGTCTGCGATGACAGAATTCAGACCAAACACCCTCGGCTCAACGACCTCCTTTCTGCTGAAGGCCAATAGTTGACGCGTCAGCCCGGCGGCTCGCTCTCCGGCCTTCTTGATCTCCTGAACTTTTTCGCGCAGGGGATCGTCGCCTTGCAAGTTCATGAGCGCTATCTCGGAATACCCAATAATCACGCCCAGTAGGTTGTTGAAGTCGTGGGCGATTCCGCCTGCGAGGCGCCCGACGGCTTCCATCTTTTGGGCTTGATGTAGTTGGTTTTGTAGATGTTGACGCTCGTTAACGTCCGTGGCCAGCACTACCTTAGCCCGCCGGCCCAGCCACGTCAGTCCGTGAGAAACAACTTCCACCTCGAAAACGGTACCGTTCTTCTTCCGATGCTTCCAGATGCCCGCTGTATCGTGCCCGGTGTGACCTGCCTCAACATCCGCCAATAATCTGAGGATTTCCTCGGGTGGCCGGATGTCCTTGATCGTCATGGCAAGGAATTCTTCTCGGGCAAAGCCGTATTGATATATGGCCGCGTCGTTGACGGCGAGGAAGGCCAGGGTTTCAGGGTCGAAGATCCACATTGGATGTGGGTTGCTCTCGAACAGGTCGCGGTATTGTTGCTCGCTCTCAACCAGCTTTACCTCGGTTCTCTTCCGCTCGCTCAGCACTGCCGCAGGGATCAATGAAGACAAGCTCGCAAAGCTCAAGTACGCGTACGCCTCGAAGACGTGGTTCATTGGTGATTCACCAGCGGCAGCGAAAAAGCCAACTCCGCGAGCCGCGTGCCAGGCTGTCACAGCGGAGAGCACCAGCGTCGCCGTGGCGGCTCCGGTGGGACCAAACCGCAAAGCGGCCCAGAACAGAAACGGGAAGGTCATATACGGGTTGGGATTCGGGAAAGCCCCCGGCGAGGGTTCGTTCCCCAGAACATAATTCGCAACCACCACCATGACCGCAAAGAGGAATAAAGCTTCCACGGTCTGGTGCCGGCGAGGTTTCAGTCCCGCTCTGACCGCACCGACCCAGGTCAGAATCACAGGAGCGACAATCAGCATTCCGATCCCGTCGCCGATCCACCACACGAACCAAGCTTTGCCAAAGTCGCGTGCGCCCCGGGCTAACACTGTGGCGCCGAGCAATGCCGTCACAGCATTACTCAGGACTGCGGCACCAACAACTAGCCCCAGCACCTCCTTCAGACTGTTGAGGCTGATGGGTGACCCAAGAAAACGAACAACCAGCCACGCGGCAAGCAGAACCTCGATGCTGTTGGCAGTGGCCCCAGCGAGGCTGACCGACAGAGAAAGACCAACGGCCATGTCCGCTAAGGTGTTGCCAACGAAAGCGCCAGCCAGCGCGAAGGGCCAGCGGCGCTTATCCAGTAAAATCAGCAACGCAAGCATGAAGCCGGCCGGTACCCACACCACTGCCACGCCAGATGGTTGGAAGGAAAATGCATAGGCCAGCCGGGCAGCTAGGTAATACCCAGCGCCCACGAGGCTGGCAACACCCAAGCCCCATGCGATCCTGAGGGTCGGAGTTTCCCGCCCCTCCTGCCGCATCTTTTCTGAAAGTGACATTGGTCTAGGTCACGAGTGATCGAACCACCGTCCCACGCTGATTATATACTTGCTGGGAAAGTGCCTAGCAATAAACGGGCGGAGAGTTGTGACGGTTTCGGAGGTAGCAGGAGAGTTCCCGGGTAGCGAGGCTCAGTTTGTGATTCGTTCCGAAATTAATCAGCAGAAAAACCTCTTGACCCTATAGTTTGGTATGGGGTCTAGAATTCAGGTGCGAGGTGAGCGATGGAAGGCCTCAAGGTCGGCGAAGTCGCTAAGCACGCAGCGGTGAACCTCCAGACGATTCACTACTACGAGCGCGAAGGACTGTTGCCTAGGCCACCCAGGACGGCTTCGAATTACCGGGTGTATTCGCAGGGCGCGGTTCGGCGCGTTCGTTTCATCAAACGCGCCCAGGAACTCGGTTTCACGCTCCGAGACATCAAGGAGCTTTTGGCGCTTCGGGCCGCTCCAAGAATCTGTTGTGCAGACGTACGGCAGCAGGCCACGGCCAAATTGCAGGACATCGAGGAAAAGATCGGAACGCTTCAAGGGATGCGCAAGGCTTTGACGAAACTGATCGGTGAGTGCTCCGGCAAAGGACCCATAACACAGTGTCCCATCCTGGAGGCTTTGGATTCGGAGAACCAGAAGTGAGCGCCCGAGTGGAATTCATTTACGACCCGGATTGCCCGAATGTCCTGGAGGCGCGACAAGCTTTACTCCGGGCCTTCGCTGAGCTGAACATCACGGCCAAGTGGATGGAATGGAGCCGAAGCTCGCCGGAGAGTCCTCCCTACGCTCGGCAATATGGTTCTCCCACAATCCTCGTGAACGGACTGGATGTGACTGGGACCGAGCCGCTGGAGGAGGCGAACTGCTGCCGGGTCTACTCAGACGGCCCAGCTGGGTTGCGAGGCGTACCAGCGGTATCCAGCATCGTTGTGGCGCTTCGTCACAACGAAGCATCAGCGCCCGAAGCTCCGAGCAAGAGACTGGCGGGACGGTGGCATTCCCTGACTGCGCTCCCCGGCGTCGGTGCCGCGTTTCTGCCAGTCGGCGGGTGCCCCGCCTGCTGGCCCGTCTATTCAGGGATACTCGCGTCACTTGGGCTGACCTTTCTACTCGACTCTGCTTACGTACTCTGGATCACTTCCGCGCTTCTGTGCGCGGCGCTGTTTGCCCTTGCTTTCCGCGCAAAAGCAAGAAGGCGCTACGGGCCGCTCATCTTGGGTGCCATTTCTATTGGAATGGTTTTGCTCTTCAAGTTCGCTTGGATGATAGACGCATTTGTTTACGTGGGCCTTTCCGGCTTCGTGATCGCATCTTCTTGGAATGCGTGGCCCAGGAAACCCAAAAGTGCCGGCGTGTGCCCCGGATGCGCCAGTACAGTGAGGTAGAAGATTCGGCAAAGGAAACGTTCAAGGAGGAAATAATGGCTGCAAAGCGAAAGATCGAGGTTTTCAGTGCAGGTTGTCCGGCATGCGAAGAGACCATCCGACTCATCAACCGAGTCGCCTGCCCGTCATGTGACGTCACGGTTCTCGACATGAAGAACCCTACCGTGGCCAGCCGGGCGAAGAATCTGGGCATTCGTTCTATCCCTGCCGTCGTGATCGACGGCAAACTGGCCGATTGCTGCACAGGTCGCGGGCCGGACGAATCCACACTTCGAGCAGCAGGTTTGGGACAGCCCTTGTAAGCCACTTGCGCTTTCCACGTGACCTGACTCCGCTCACTGTGTACGCTAAGAGCCGTTACTACGCTCGGGGTGACTTCATACTGTGGTGGTTTGACCTTTCTATTTGCCATTCTCGACTTGGACTTCCTGCTCTTTAGCTCGACCAATCTTGAGTTCTGTCCCCACACGAATCTCCGCTACCTCACCCAGCTTTGCAGCGAGTTCAGAGCGCTTCTTGGCCTTGAGCGGTGAGCACAGCCCAGACACCGTCAGCTTGCTTGCGACCTCTCTGTCTTCCGGATGCGCCTTGAGCCATTCGTCCAACACCACTGCAGCTTCCTCGTATGGATAGAACTTCTTCTCGACCGGTACAAAGTCAGCGACGTATTCGTTCTCGTTCTCATCCTCGTAGCTGACAGGTCCACGTTCAACCATGAGGTCCTTCAGGACCTTCGTGTTTTGCTTCTCAGCTTCCTGAAGCCACAGTCCAAACCTGAGCCGTTCCTCGGCGCTCATCTGCCCGTAGGGATTCGTGCTCGATACCGGGCAACCATTGAGCAGAAGCGGGCACCAAGTGCAGTGCCGCCCCGGAGAGCCTTTGAGGCTTCCTGCACCGTGAGTAGTGATCTCGTGGAGTTGGTGCTGCCGAGTGCGCTCACGCTCCGCCAATTCCTTCAACCAAGGCACGTCTTGCCGCGCGTACTCGACGGACCGTGACGCTCCGTAGCGGATGAATTCCAACACAAACTTCACACGTTGGAGAGCGGGATTGAGGCACATCAACAGCAGCGGATAGAACTTCGACTGGAAGGTGTTGGGGTCGATGATTTGGTAGTAGCTCTTCCAATCGTGGATTTCTGCTTCCGTGACCGAAGGGAGGAGCACCAGGTCAAGCGTTCCTTCGTATGCAGCATGCGGCCTCGCTGCATGGTGCCGGTCTCCTTCCTCGAAGGTCGTAGCATCGACCGGGCTGAACTTTTCGTCCAGCGAGATGTACAGCTCTGTTCCCAGCACCGCATCCGGGTCGAATGCGTGATTGTCCCGAAATCGCTCAAGCGCTTGCGGAACGTCGAGATTCCCTGTGCCAGTCATCAAGCAATCGAGGAATCCAAGGTCTGTCGAACGTCTCGATTTCACTAGGTGGTTGATGTACGCTGCCAGGATCCGATGGACTTCAATGCCTCGTGCCGCAGCTTCACCCTCGGGCAACGGCCCGCCGATGACGTGCTTTCGAACGTAGAGGCACTGGCAAGCCATGTCGGCTTGCCGGGATTGGCTCAAAGGCGGATTAACCGGCACAACCTGGCGTCTGCATTCCCTGCGTACTTTCATGTCCGTCTCCTGTTATGAGGTCGAAGTGATTCTGCGGTGGGGCTGAGTCCAAGACGCAGTGGTTCCAGCGGTTAAGTATTGGGAATTTACGGAAGTTGTATCTGCACTATGATATAAATCCCCCACTCGGGGAACCGGAATCGGGGCCGGGCCTGTCACCCTGGACTGAGTTGGAACAGAGCCATGCCGCTCGTATTCGTTCACGGCGTGAACACGCGCAAAGGAGAGCCGGGTTATGAAGCGCAACGGCTGCTTACCGAGAAGTTTCTGCAGAAGCACCTGAAGGACGCCTCCATCAACGGCAAGGCGATGGCCACGGTGAAGCCGCGCTTCCCGTACTGGGGTGACCTGGGCACGGAGTTTGCCTGGAACATGGCGTCGCTGCCCGCTGGTCAGATAAATGCCCTGGGCGCAGGCGTGGAAGACGATCTGAGGCCGCTCATCGGCTTCATCGGTGACGTTCTAGCGGACCCGAAAGGTGCACAGGCTCAGCCGCTGCTCACGCTGGCTCGGAAGTCGCTGCTACACGCCGTGCGCGCGGTTTCCGATCTCCTGCTGCGGCAAGCGAAGCCTGCGGACGCGGAAAGCGTCGCAAGTTTCATTGCCGCCGCGCAGGCATATGCGGAGGCCAATCCTCAGCCCGCTTGGCTGGCAGCAATCACAACGGACCAGCAATTCATCAACAAACTCGTGAGTGAGACCGCCACGGCATCTGTGGCGCCTGGAACGCAGGCACTGGGACTCTTCGACCCTGTCATCAACCCCCTGTCTGCTGCTGCTGCCAAGCTGAAAGGTGCCGTAACCTCCGCTGCCAGCACCGTCCTCAACAAGACTGGCGATTTTGCTTCGACCAAGTTGCTCGCTTGGGGCCGGCGACCCTTGAACGCTGTCCTCGGCCGTTTCTTTGGCGACGTATTCGTGTATCTTGACGCGCGCGGTGATAAGAATGCGCCCGGTGCAATTCCGAGCGTGATCCTCGGCGAGATCGCCCAGGCGATGCAGGATGGCCCGGCGGGAGAGCCGCTGGTCATCATCGGGCACAGCCTCGGCGGCGTGATTTCTTTCGACCTGTTGAGTTATTTCCGTCCGGATATCACCGTGGACCTGTTCATCTCGGTCGGCTCGCAGGTTTCACACTTCGAGGAGATCAAACGGTTCAAGAACAGCAACGCGAGCATCCCTTCGGCGCAGCAGAAGCTGGCGACTACGCCGGCGAATATCAGACATTGGATCAACGTGTTCGACGAAGTGGACATCTTTGCCTACGCATGCGACAAAGTTTTCGACCGGGTGCGGGATTTCCGTTACGACACGGAGACCTACACCATTAAGGCGCACGGCGCTTACTTCGAGCAGGGCCGCTTCTATCAGCGGCTGCGCGCGCGGATTGATCAACTGCCATGAGCCTCATCTGGCCCGACAGTGAAGCGAACGTGGTGACGAATCAGGCGCGACTGCACGCCTTTGTGATCGGCGTTGCGGACTATCCGCACCTGAACGGTGGAAGTGGGCCCATGGCGAACGATCCGCTCGGGCTGACGCAAGTCACGACCCCGCAGCACACAGCGCCGGCCATGGCGGAGTGGTTGATGAACGGTCACAGCAATCCCGCCTGCCAGCTTGGCTCACTCGAGATGCTGGTGTCCCCGGCGGTGCAGATCCCGGTTCCCGCCGGAGGCAAAGCCCCGGCGGACCCGGCAAAGATGGCTGAAATCAAGAGATCCTTCGCCAAGTGGGAAAAGCGGTGCTCGAGCCATGCGGACAACATCGCATTTTTCTACTTCTGTGGCCACGGGCTGAATAAAACGGACCAGTTCCTGCTGCCTGAGGATTTTGGAGACCCCGCTCTGCCAAACGAGTGGGCGAACTGCATTAACTTCGACTGGATGCGCGTGGGCATGCGAAAATGCAAGGCGCAGACGCAAATTTTTTTCGTTGACGCCTGCCGCGAAACGCCCTTCGGAATGCTGACACAAGTTAACGTCGGCGGCGACGGTCTCATCAGCGCGAGCATCACCGATACGGTGGCTTGCTCCGCGGCCTACTACGCCACAACGCAGGGGCGGCAAGCCTATGGGCCGGACAATGACGTTACGTATTTTGGTCAGGCTGTACTGTGCTGCCTGAAGGGTGTGGGCGGGTTGAAGAAGGGCCCCAAATGGGTGGTCGATACCTATTCACTGGGGAACGCGCTGGGGCAGGTGATGGCGCAACTGGCGCGGCGCCACGCCCTGCCGCTGACATGCAACCCCGATGTGGGCGGAATGGCGCGGATCCATGAGCCAGCTGCGGCGCGCGTGGTTGCCGCTGTCGAGTGCAGTTCACCTGCGGCCAACAATGTAGCCGAGATCATCCTTTCACGCGGCGCGACTCTGATCCAGTCCCTGCTCGGCCAGAACAAACCCATCATTGAAGAGGTGGAAGCAGGCGACTGGACCATAGATGTTCGCTTTCCCGGTGGGCAGTATCCCGTCTTCCCTCCGCAGCAGTACACCTTCGTCCCGCCGGTGTTTGAAGGAGTGCCGGTGCCATGAGCGGCGATCTGAACATCACATTTGCAGCGGATATGCCAGCAGCCTCGGTAGAAGTGCTCTCGCCGGACTTGGAGGTCGTCGCGCGTATTATGCTTTCGGGTGGAAGGTCAAGAACTGTTCGCGTGCCTTCGGAAGCAAGCTTCCTACGCGTGTCGTTGCCATCAGGGCAGAGCGTGATCCTGAAGGATCCAGGCAAGCTCTCCCGCGTAGTCTCCATGCAGTCCATTTTTGAGCAAACTTCAGCGTCGTCTCTGCGCTCAGGTTTGACAGCAAAACCGGCGGGCCTTATTCCGACACAGGTCAGCTTGGAGGACCTGGAGCAGGAAGAATACGCTCGGGAATTACCCAACTTGGAAGCAGTCAATCAGTACCACCTTCGCCGCTCTGGCGTTCGCCCTGTAACACCTGGCCAGCAGCCGCGCGTGCAGCAAGGCCTGAGGCTCTCCTCCTTTGCGACCGCCCGGATTCGTTCCCGAGAATTGCAGGAGATACCTGGGGTGTCCACGGGGCGCGGTCGAGAAGCGCACTGGGAGGTCGAGGGCGATCCACGGCGACCTCCTCTCTTGCTGGAAATCGAACGCCCCCAAGGCTGGGTACTGCAGGTTCGGCTTCCGGGTGATGTGCAGCGCTGTTGGGTCCGTGCGGATGTGCTGAGCCGAGAGAGCGCGCTTACGTTCAGCGTGCGATTGACGACCGGCGAGCCGATGGCGGACACCATCATGAACTACCTGCAGCGTGGAGATCTGTACTCCGCTGGAAGCATGGCGGACTGGGTGGAGGAAGCAGAAGCCATGCTGATGGATAAGAGGCAGGATGCGTACGCTGCTGCAGTGGGTGCGTACTTGTTGCTGCGCCTGCGGCAGTTTCCGCGCCTCCACGATTGGGCAAAGAATCTGGCGAATTGGTTCAGTTTCCTGCCCGATGGCTGCGTCATCTGGGCTTGGCAGATGATTCACCAAAAGGGACCTGCCTCGGAGATCCGGAAGTATCTGCTCCAGGCTGCCGCGCGAGGTCTGCCTGTGTACACCGAGGGATTGCGGTTGCTTATGGACGGGCTGCGCTTGCTTGGGCCAGAAGCGCGTGTGACATATGAGGGGCTGGTGAAGGATGCCCGCGAGATAACCTGGGATTCACCGCTCACTGCATCGGTGCTTACAAAGGGGGATTACTCGCCGAGCCGGGAGAGTCGCCCAGTAGTGTGTAACATTGCGTTTGCGTCGCCCAGCGGTTCACAGCCCTGGTAATGTGCCACGCCCAATTACCGGCAGTCGGCAAGGAGTTGGTCATGGACCGCTATGCAGGCTAGTACTGGATTCTCCTTGCCCACTGTGCAACGACGATCAGGCTTTCACCGCCTCAGCCGAAGTGCCCTATAATGCAAGAATGCCGAAGCCGAGCCGGCTGCAAATAACGCTTGTCCCAGCGGAGCAGGAATCTACTCCTAGAGCCCAGCGGACATTCCTCGGCCGACTCAAAGGCATGATAGGCGGCGTTGTGTTCGCTTCCCTCGTCATGGGCCTCCTCCTCCTTGTTGTCCTGCTCGGATCAGTGCTGATGGCTGTGATAGGCCTTGTCCTTGCGGTTGCCGTTGCAGCCGCACTCGTCCTTGCTGCGGTCCGTAGAGCGGGTCGTTGATCGCGGAATAACGGCCAATCGTCCTGAACCGGTACCCACAAGTTTACCGCACCAACTCGCTTTCTAACGAAATCGTATCTTGACTTGTTCAGTAAATGGAGTAGAGTTTACGTCCATCCTGCCATGCCGCCACCGAAGCACGGAGGTGTCGCTTCATGAGAAGCCGGGAACAGCGCATCGAGGACCAGGAACGCATTCTGAAGGTGTACGAAGAAGTGAAAGCGGAATTGCTTCGCATTCCAGGTGTTGTCGACGTCGGAATCGGAGTCAAGGAAACTGGTGGTTCCCCGACCGAGGAACTCGCCTTCCGCGTCTATGTGACAGAAAAACTCCCGGAATCAGGCCTCAGTCCCGACCACGTCATTCCCAAATCCATCCGAGGTTTCCGAACTGACGTCATAAGGAAGTATCGGATTGTACCCGTCATAGGCTTTAACGACGAAGACGACTGGAAAAACTACGGCACCAAGGTAGGCGGCATACGGATCGGTAGCGAGGACAGCGGAGGAACCGGGACGCTGGGCTGCTTCTGCCGCCTGACCACGGACAACACCACTGTTTTTCTGAGCAATCATCACGTTCTATTGGGCGGGTCGGCTAAGGTGGGTTCTGGCGTCGGCCAGCCAAACCACAAAGAATCCTGCTGCTGTACATGCAACGAGATCGGCCAGGTTCTGGACGGCGACAAGAACCTCGATTGTGCGATTGCCAAGCTGAATGCGGATGTGCCGTTTATCCCCAAGGTCCGAAAGATCAGAAAAAATGACGGAAGTACAGAGATCATGGGATTGCTGAGCGGTGACGGACCCGCAGTCCATCTGGATGAGGTTTACAAAGTGGGCGCAAGAACGGGTCTAACAAGGGGCACGCTGACCCAGGTGACCCCGGAAATAGTCATCACACCGGTTGCTCCTTTTACCAAAATTGCGGACCGCGGGGACTCAGGCTCGGCTGTGGTCAACCGCCTGAATGGCAACGTAGTCGGCCTCCTGTATGCGATCGATAAGGAGGGCGGGCCGCTGGGACTGGCCAAGCTCATCGCTCCAGTCATAGCACGCCTGCACATTGCGATTCTCCCGACCGACGCGACACAGGACTACGACGTGATGGAAGTCGAGGAAGACCAACTCGAGCTTGCCACCCGGCTGGCACGCGACTCAGCGTTCGGGCCGTTGGCGGAGCGCTTGCGCGCCTCCGAGGCAGGTCGACAGCTCCTCGAATTGATCCTGAAGCACGGCGAGGAATGCCTGGAACTGGTCAACCGGAAACGCCCGGTCACCGTGGTGTGGCAACGCCATCAGGGCCCCGCTTTTCTGGCTGCCCTCGCGCGGAGCGCCCGTGAGCCGATCTACCGGTTCCCGGACGAAATCGAAGGCGTGAGCCGCCACGATGCGGCGGCTCGCATCCGCGAGGCTTTGGTTGCACATGGGAGCGAGGTCTTACGCGATGACCTCCAGACATACGCGGATCTAATCATCCAAGCCTTTACCGTTTCCTACACGGTCGACGAGTTCGTTTGCGTGCTGGAAGAAAAGTTGGTTCCCTCGCTTCAACTGAAATGACCTGCAAGGAACCGGGATGCCGGAACAGAAGGGCACTCTCGCGATCATCGGCAATTCTCTGGCGGAGTTGCTGCAACCGCTGGAAGGCCGCGTGCAGTCGGGCGACCTCCGCCTGCTGCTTGCGGAGCTGGGCCTGAACTTCCCCGCGGCCATCGATGCGGATGGCACGCTTGTGAATGCTACCCAGTCCGCTGTTCAGCGCATCCGCGACCTGCCTCCACTCGTTCAGGCCCTGGCGGATGCGATCAAGAATGAGGATGTTCCGCAGATAATCGCCAAGGCCCTGGAGCTGGCGAACACCGTCCTGACCACGATCACGGGTATCGAAAAAATCGCGAATGCGATCAAAGGCCTTGCCGGAACAGGCATTCCACCAGCTGAGCTGAACCAGTTTGCCAGCGAGCTGCCGAGCCGCCTTCTCGACTACCTCGTGGTTCGCAACCTCGAAGGAATTCCCGGTGCTGCGGAAGCGCTCGACTTCGTCGGCTTCGTGGAGCGGTCTGACGTACCCGGTGTCGATGCCCAGCATCCCGCATTCGTTCGGCGCAGGCTGCATCTTGACCAGCTGACCGGTTTCATTGGAAACCCGCTCAATCACCTCAAGACGAAATACCAATGGGGCGATCCTGGATTCACAGGATTACCGCTACTGCAAAAGGTGAACTCGCTTCTTGCCCGTGCCGGGGTTCCCGCGATTCTTGACACAACGGGCCCGGTACCTGTCTTGGATGTCGTTTTTCTTGAAATCAGCCCCAAGCTGGATATGAACCCCAAAGGCCTGCTGCTTAAGATTGCACACCCGCTCAAGATCGATACAGCCCAGCCGTTTGTGCAGGACGACTGGCAGTTCCGTGTCACCCTGAACGCGCAGCTCGGACTTGGTCTGCAAGTTGTTCTTCAACCAGATGACGGCGTGACCCTGATTCCACCGAGTGGCCAGGCGCAGGGTGATCTGGAACTGGAATGGACCGGAGGCAAGCAAAACGGCGAGCCCTATTTGATCCTCGGAGAGCCCGGCGCAAGTCGTCTCGAAGCCAGGCAATTGACTGCCCGCTTCGGTGTGGGGCTGGCCTGGGACCCTGCCCAGAGCCGGGCGCAAGGAACGTTTAAGGTTGGCGGGGAAGTCAAGGGAGGCAGGCTCGTTGTTTCCCTTGCCTCTGCGGATGGCTTCCTCGGCAAGATCATGTCAGGTTTCGGTCTTGAGTCTGATTTCGATGTTGGTATCGGCTTCTCAAGTCGGGAGGGATTGTTCTTTCATGGCTCGGCAACGCTGGAGATTCAACTCCCGCTCCATCTTCAGCTGGGTCCTGTCGAAATCAGCGCGCTCACCCTCGTTGTGGGAATCCAGGGCACCAAGTTCCCCGTGGGCCTGCGGTCCAACATCAAGGCCGTGCTGGGGCCGCTGCAGGCAGTCGTTGAACAGATCGGCATCGGTGCCGATATAAGTATTCCGGACGACAAGAAAGGCAACTGTGGCCCGGTCGACTTTCAGCTCAAGTTCCTGCCGCCTAAGGGTGTGGGCCTTTCGATCGATGTGGGCGTCGTCAAAGGCGGCGGCTACCTGTTCATTGATCCTGACAGGGGCGAGTACGCGGGCGCGATCGAGCTTGCCCTGTTCAATGTTGTGACCATCAAGGCCATCGGCATCATTTCCACGAAGATGCCGGACGGCTCCAAGGGCTTCTCGCTGCTCATCATCATGTCGGTTGAGTTCGGCACCGGCATCCAGCTCGGGTTCGGATTCACCCTGCTCGCCGTCGGCGGATTGCTTGGCCTGCACCGGACCATGCAGCTTCAGGTGCTCGCCGACGGTATACGATCAGGCGCAGTTGAGTCAGTGATGTTCCCGAAGGACATTATTGCCAACGCGCCGAAGATTATCAGCGACCTCAAAGCCTTCTTCCCGCCGTACGAAGGAAAATTCCTCATTGGACCGATGGCCAAGCTTGGCTGGGGAACTCCTACTCTGGTCAGCCTTTCCCTCGGCATCATCATTGAAATCCCCGGCAACATCGCGATTGTGGGCATCCTGCAGGTGGCGCTGCCAACCCCGGATGCCGCCGTGATCAAACTGCAGGTCAACTTCATCGGTGCTATTGAGTTTGACAAAAAGCGCATCTGGTTTTTTGCGGCTCTGTTCGACTCCCGCGTCGTCTTCCTCACCATCGAAGGAGAAATGGGGCTCCTGGTGGCCTTCGGAGACGATGCGAACTTCGTTGTCAGCGTAGGTGGTTTCCATCCGCGTTTTTCACCGCCGCCCTTGCCATTCCCCAGCCCGCGGCGAATTGCCATCAGCCTGCTCAACACCTCCGTCGCACGTGTGCGCATCGAAGGCTACTTCGCCGTAACATCGAATACGGTCCAGTTTGGCGCGCGCGTCGAACTTTTCTTCGGTTTTTCAGTTTTGAACGTCAAGGGCCATCTGGGCTTCGACGCGCTCTTCCAGTTTTCTCCGTTCTTCTTCATCATCGAGATTTCTGCTTCCCTTTCCGTGAACGTCTTCGGCGCTGGGTTGTTCTCGGTGAGCATTCGTGGGTCTCTGGAAGGTCCCGCTCCCTGGCATGTGCTCGGTCACGGCTCCATTTCCATTCTGTTCTGGGACATTGATGTCGATTTCGAAAAGACCTGGGGCGAGGACCGCAAGGAGGAGCTGCCTCCGATTCCGGTTCTCCCCATCTTGCAGGCCGAGCTGGACAAGTCCGAGAACTGGCGTGCCTTGCTTCCCGCTGGGTCGTCGCTCTTTGTGTCACTGCGCAAGATGCCGGAGGCCGAAGCCGCTCTCATCCTGCACCCCGTGGGCGTTCTTCGCATTTCCCAGCGGGCCGTACCGCTGGAATTGAAACTCGACAAAGTTGGGAGCAAGAAACCAAGCGATGTGAACCGGCTCTCCTTGTCCGTCGTACCAGATGGACTCGCCAAGAAGGCCGATGCGTATGAGCAGTTCGCTCCCGCGCAATATCAGAACTTCTCTGACTCCGACAAGCTCTCGAAACCCGCTTTCGCCCCAGAGCGCGCCGGCGTCGAGCTTTCGGCTTCGGGTGCCGACCTGCGTTCGTCCAAGATGGCGCGCCGCGTGGTTCGCTACGAGGAGATCATCATCGATTCCAACTACAAGCGATTCCAGCGGCGCTTCCGCGGGTTCATGGGAGTTCTGTTCAATTTCTTCCTCAATGGCGCAGCGGTGACCAAATGCGAGATTTCCAATGCAACCAAGAAAAAGTTTCAGCCTTTTGACGAAAAAATCGAGGTGCAGACCGAGACCTACACGGTTGCCTTTCAGGCGAATAACAAAGCGGTGTCCAGCGAGACGGTGTCCTTCCATAGCGAAGCCAGTGCGCGCGATTATCTCAATCGCCAGATTGCCGCGGATCCGTCTCTCGCTGATCAGATGCACGTGATTCCCAGTTTTGAGAGGGCCGCATGAAACCTCTCGGGTCTTACTCGTTCCTCCCCTGGCTTCGCCGGGGCTTGGCCAATCAGATTCAGACGTCTGATTTCGACAACAGCGTGAAAGTGCGTGCACAGGTCAACGTTCAGCTCGAAGCGAAAGGCGACAAGATCGGAGGAGGAAGTCTTGCTGTTTCCGTGAGCCGGCCGGTTGCGCTGTTCGGTCCCGGGGACATCGTCGGCATCGACAAGCGCACAATCTTCCGCACGGACCCCCGCGACTGGATCACAAATTTTGAGCCAAATTACTTGCCACACATCGAGTTCTATGATGAGGACTTCCCATGGCGCTACACGCCGGCCGCACCCGACTCGAAAGGCCGCCTGCGGCCATGGATTGCGCTCATCGTTCTTGAGGAAGGCGAGTTTGCCGAAGGCAAGAACATTAAGGACAAGCCCCTGCCTTACGTCGACGTGCCTGACCTGTCTGTTTTCCCAAAGACAGAAGAACTCTGGGCCTGGGCCCACGTTCACGTGAATCGGAGCCTCGCGGCCAATGACACTGAGTTTGTCTCCACCGACATGGTTGCTGTCATCCCGAAGCTCGAGGCAGTCCTCAATGAAAACCCCGATCTTGCTTACTCGCGCATCCTTTCGCCGCGGAAGCTCTCGGAGAACACCGCATACCACGCTTTCCTCATGCCGACGTTTGAAGCTGGCCGTCGCGCGGGACTCGGCTTGGATCTCGCCGATGTGTCCGCCACCATGTCGGCCTGGGATTCCGCCACACGCCCAGAAGGCCAGAGCTTTCCTTACTATCACCGCTGGTTCTTCCGGACCGGGACCACCGGCGATTTTGAAACCCTCGTGCGCCTTCTGAAGCCGATGCCCGTGGATCCCCGGGTTGGTTTTCGTGAAATGGATGTGCAGGAACCCGGCTCAAACGTGCCGGGTCTCGACAAACCTGAACTTGGTGGCATCCTCAAGCTCGGCGGTGCGTTTCAGCCACCCGCAAAAGTTCCTCCCGAACCGCCTGACAAGTTTGAAACCTGGGACGATCCCTTCCCACGTCCCCTGCAAACCAGCCTCGCCAATCTGATCAACCTTCCGGACCTGTATCAATCCTTGGGCGATCCCGATCCCATCATCACTCCACCTCTGTATGGCACCTGGCACGCCCTCACCAAACGGGTTCTTAGCGAGCGCGACGGCGCACCGATTACACCTGCCGAGAACTGGATTCACCGGCTGAACCTTGATCCTCGCTTCCGCGTTGCAGCCGGCATTGGTACACGGGTCATCCAGGACCAGCAGGAGAAGTTCATGGATGCCGCGTGGGAGCAGATCGGCAAAGTTCTGGAGGCTCGCAAACGCATCTGGCTGGGCCAGTTCGGACTGCTCACTTCTGAGATCTGGTACGACCGCCACATTGTTCCCACCGTCGGCGTAAGCCGGCAGCAGACATTGCTTCTCATGGCTCCTCTGAACAAACGGATCCTCACCGGCGGTTCTACTGTTCAGTTCGCGCTCGCAGACACCTTTGTCCAGCCGGCCATGACTTCGGCGGCTCTCCGCCGCATGATTCGCCCACGGGGCCGCCTTGTCCGGTCTTTGCCATTCAACGAGGAAAAGAAACTGACCGGGCTCTTGGATCGAATCAACGAAAGCAAGGGTGAGGTGAGCGCGGCGCCACCTAAGGTCACCCCGCCCGGAGTCTTCACCCCCAATCAGGCGGCCGACGTGGCGAAACCAGCCAATGCGCCGCCGGCTGTGCTGAACTGGCTGCGCCGGTTTCCGCGTCTTGGCAGATTCATCCTCCTTGTCGCCATCATCCTTGCCCTGGTTTTCCTTTTGTTTCTGCCCACCGGCGTGGCGGTACTGGCTGCGTCCGCGGTGTTTGCGGGGGTAGTTTTTCTGTCCCGCCTTCTCACGCGCTGGAGCAATGATCTTAAAGCCTCGGACACAATTCGTGAAGACCAGCAGACACCAGAAGCGGTCAATCTGCTTCCGGGCAACCCCGCGTTTAGGATTACCGAACCTGATTCCGGGTTCGTTCCGGCCCCGGGCGGCACCGACAGCGCCGAGGCCTCCCGCTTCAAGGAGTCCCTCCACGACACTTTTGAAGTCATTCAGATCAGCAACAGGGTCGGCCGCATCCCGCCCAAGCACGCGCTCGATCTGACCCAGGTCGTTGATGACCAGATAAAGGCAACGCTTCCCAAACGAACCATCCCGAAGCGCATCATGGCGGGTATTCTCATCCCGCCACGCGTGCTTGGCGAAATCGTTCACCCTCCGACTGAGACCTTCGTCGAGCCCATGGCCTATCCGGTGATCGACCTTCCGATGTATGAACCACTCAAGAATCTTTCCTCCGAGCTTTTTCTACCCAATATCAACCTGATTGCGCCGAACAGCATCACGCTCCTGCAGACAAACCAGCGTTTCATCGAGTCTTACATGGTTGGTCTCAACCATGAATTCGCTCGGGAACTCCTCTGGCGCGAGTATCCTACGGATCAGCGCGGCTCGACGTTCCGGCAGTTCTGGGATGTTCGCAGTTTCTTCAATGCGTCGAATCTGGATGACGAAACTCTGAAAGAATCCCTGCGCGACATCCCGCCGCTGCATGTTTGGTCGAAGACTTCGGAGCTCGGCTCACACGACCATCGTGAGCAGGGCCGCGAGAACGAAGAGGAACTGGTTCTAGTCATCCGTGGTGAGTTGCTCAAGCGCTATCCCAACGCAGTGATCTATGCCCACCGGGCCTGCTGGCAGCGCAAAGAAGTTACTCCCGCCGATCAAAGCAAAGAGCCCTGCGAGAAGTCCGGAGCGATCGATAATACGGTGGAGCGCCGGTTTGCTCCGCTGACCCCGGCGGAAGAAGATCAACCTCCCCGGTCGAAAGTTCTGACCCCGCTTTATGAGGCGAAAGTTGACCCGGACATCTACTTCTTCGGCTTCGACCTCACCGTAGAGCAGGCCAAAGGCGGCACTGGCGAAAACCCAAACGACGAACCTGGCTGGTTTTTTGTGATCAAGGAGCGGCCTGGCGAGCCTCGCTACGGTCTGGATAACGAACAGGCACCCTTGCTGCAGGTCTGGAACGACCTTTCTTGGCCCGTGGTTCAGCCGCAGCCCCCCGGCGCGCACATCGAAATCGCAACCACACCGCCGACTCTTTCGGTGTCCAATCCAGGCTCCTCCGACGAGAAGTATCCGCAATATCTGAACGACAAAGACATCGTCTGGGACCGCAACACCATAACCTCTGCCGAGCTCGCCTACATTCTATTTCAAGCCCCGGTTCTTGTCGGCGTGCACGCAAGCGAAATGCTTCCGAAATGATGGTGCTCTATGGGTGACTCAGAAGAGATCCGACAACCGCTTCGGGAGGCGCGCAAGGCGCGCGATGAGGCTTCCCGCGCCTTGGCTGCGGCACAGGAGCGGTTGACGCGCATCGCCGGACAACAAATTGAACTCAGCCGCGTCTTCAAACCGGACAATGAGAAGCACCGTGCCGAGCGAGCGCGCTTGGAAGCGGAGCGCGAGCGCAACGAGCGTGAGATCGAACACCAGCGCGGTCTTCGAGCCTCAGCGATCGCGGCGGAGGCGGGACTGCTCCGAGAACGCGTCCGCTTCCTGGACCCGCGCAAGGCCATCGAACAGTTCAACGACGTGACGCCGTTTCTGATGATGCCGATCCGTCTGGAAACGCGTTTCAAAGACGTGAAGGTTCCGGGAACCAATGCACCGGCGAAACAACTGTGGGTTCGCATCTACCCGGACGATTGCTGGATTGACACCTTCGACCCTGAACTGACCGAGTCCGAAGTACGCAATGCCAAGACTTATTGGACCTCGATCTGGAAAGCCGGCGGGATCGAAGACCAGGAGCGGGCGGCCTGGACCGAGTTGGCCCACAGCCACGGCTCCGGTCGGGCTGCCTGGATCGTGCAGCAATTCCAGCCCGTCAATCTGGCAGCAAAGCCATCCAAGCCTCGTTCACAGGATGTCATCCTCGTCGTTCCGGCGGAAACTCCCCTTCCGGAAGACGAACAGGCACCCACGCTGGTTTACTGGCGCGACCTGTGGCTGGCGGATGGTGACACGGAGAAGACCGCGGCAGCCAACACCGCCCTGGAACTTGCCGTGGGTCAGGCACGCGCTGCCGAAATCGCGACTCAATATGTACCCGTAAACTTCTCTGCGCTGTTGATGTCGGGCGCGAGCAAGCCCTCCGTCAGTGTTTCCGCGGCGTTCGTTGTGTTCCCGAAGGTCGAAACCAGGCAAACCTCTTGGTCCCGTGCGCCGAGGGCCGCGATCCTGCCAGACCGTTTTGTATTCCTCGGCTATGAAAGCGATGTCGGCCAAGCTCCGCGTGTGGAGCTCGGCATGCCGGTGCCGTCACCGCTGTTTGTAGGCCCCGATCCGGGAGCCGCAGAAGCGGACCAGATGAAGCACGATGACGAAGGAAATCTCGTCGTGCCCGATGAGTTGAAATGGATCTCGGATTTCGACCGCGCGGTCGAGTTTGGAATGGGATTCCGAATCGACCTGACACCCACGCAGGCGGCCCGCGGTTTCAAGCGCGTTCTGGTTCTGGGAATCCGGCTGCACGGTGATGAAAAGACTGCCAGAGGCGAACTTGAGATGCTGATTCAGCACCACTCTTTTAGCCGCGCGGGATTTGCGATCGTGCCTCAGGGGACTCCGACGAATAACACCGAGGACGTGGGCTCCGGAATGTCGCGACTCGACAGCCCCGACGAGAGTTTTGAAGACCTCCAGAAGCCATTGTTCACCCCAGACCCGGACTGGCTCGACAAAAGGGACGGCCAGTGGCTTGCCGAATATTTCGGCATCAATCCCGCCCTTTTCCTTCACACCCATAAAGCGGATGGGCAAGACCAACTTGTTGCCCGCGCCATGCACACGGCCCTCTGGCCAGCGACCTTCGGCCACTGGATGGAGTCGATGATGGCCCCCGTGTTCACGCCGGAAGCGATGGGGCGCGTACGTGATTTCTTCACTCGTTACGTCATTGCTGGTGGTGCGTGTCCGGCAATCCGGATTGGCTCCCAGCCCTACGGTATTCTTCCGGCGACGGCCTTTTCCCGGATGAACTGGATCAACCAGCGGTTCGAGAACCACGCTTCTGTCGCCTTCGGCCCAAACGTCGCCCCCCTGCTCATGTTTCTCCGCGATCTATATCCGGTGCTCCTTACCATTGACAATGACATCCGCGCCAAACTTCCCGAAATTTCGTATGTCGGGAAGGCTGGTGACCCGCACGCTGTACTACTCGACATCGTGGGTCTTCACTCCGGCTCAGTGGAATGGTCGCAGCGCTATGCGGAAAGTTTGAAAACGCTGTTCAACCGGCTCAACCTCCTGGGGCTCGGGGGAGTCATCCAGAAAATTATCATTGCCGTCCAGCGCATGGCTTCGCGCGCGAAGTTGAGTGCCCTGGGCTATACTGGCGACAAGATGCCGCCCATTCTCGACCTGATCTTCAACGGGCGGCACAACCAACTCACCGGCGGCGTCATTGATGATGTGCCACTATCGGAGGGGGAGCCCGTCCGCGTCTGGACAGAGGACAACCGCAACTACATCCAGTGGCTGATCGACGCCGCTAACACCTCGCTCGATGCGCTCTATTCGCAGCACGGCTTCAAAGACAATAAGGTCCCGACAGCTCTGCTGTATCTGTTCCTGCGGCACGCACTACAACTGGGGTATCACGACACTAGCATTCGCCTTCATGAGAATGTGGGGTTGTACGATTCCGCGAAAGCACTGCAGGCACGCATGGATGACCCGTTTCTTCATATCCGGGACAATCAGCTGGTTAGCGAGAGCCGCTACGAGCCGCTTTACGCTCTGGCTCCCCAGATCACGGGAAGTGCAACCGTTCCGGTTCACCAGTTCATTGCCTCGCAGCTCATGACGCTTGTGTTTGCCCGCCGGCTCCGCGAACAGGTCGGGGCCATGGAGCGGCTGAAGAATCAGCCGACCGCCCTCTTGGAGCGTGCTTTTGCCGATCACATCGACTGTAGCGCCTACCGCCTGGATGCCTGGCTGCTGGGAGTCGTGAACTATCAGCTGGCTCTGATGCGGAACCTTCGTGACGGGGTTCCCGCGCCGCCTCGCCAAGGCATTTATCTCGGAGCATATGCCTGGCTCGAGGATCTCGCTCCCGAGAAGAAGGTCCTCACGCCGGTCCGGCTAACCGACCCGGAACTCATCGAGAAGTTCGCCGGGCCCAGTGAACCGCCTCTGATGCGCGACAGCGCAAATCAAGGCTATCTGCACGCGCCGTCATTGAATCATGCTGTCGCAGCCGCTGTGCTGCGCAACGGGTACATTTCGAGTGCCAGCCCCGCCAACCGTCAAACCCTGGCTGTTAACCTCACCTCGGAGCGTGTCCGGACGGCGCTGGCAATGATCGAAGGGATTCGGGCCGGGCAAAGCCTTTCCGATCTGCTGGGTTATCAGCTCGAGCGGGGACTTCACGACCGCCATAATTTGGCCGAAGTCGACAAATTCATCTTCAAGCTGCGGAAAGCCTTTCCCATCCGCGCCGACCATCTGAAATCAACCCAGACTCCCGAAGGGGTGTCGATCGAAGCCATTGAGGCGCGCAACGTAGTCAACGGGCTGGCTCTCGTCGAACATGTCAAAGCCACCACCAAATTGTATCCGTTTGACAAACCCGCACTGCCGCCTGCCACCTCGGAGGAAGCCGCGGCCATCAACGCCGAAGTTGATCGTCTGCTGGAAAGCCATGATGCAGTTGCCGATCTCGCACTGGCCGAAGGCGTCTATCAGGCAGTTCTCGGCAACTATGATCGCGTCGCTTCCACGTATGACGCGTACGCGCGTGGCAACTTCCCGCCCGAGCCCGACGTCATCCGCACCCCGATGAACGGCATCGGACTCACGCATCGCTTCGCTATACACCTTGCCGCTGGCTCGGACCCAAACGTTTCTCCCATCGGAGGGCTTCCCATGACTCCCCGTGCGCAAGCGGAACCCGCACTCAACCGCTGGCTTGAGTCCGTCCTGCCGCCTCTCGATCAGATTGGCTGTCTGGTGTCGCTGCGAGAAGCTGCAACGGGAACCACCGTCATTCGCGAAGTCAAACTGAATCAGCTACAGTTGCAGCCCGCCGACTTGGTCGCCATTATGGGTGATGACCCGCGGCAGGCGATGACCGAACTGGACGACCGCATCGTTCGCTTCGCGGTGTTGAATTTCGGTCCGCGTCCGGACATCCTGCCCTCGATTCGCTATCTCGAAAAGCAGACGGCCGCGTTCAGTGTTTTTGAATGTCTGCCGCTCGTCCGCAACATCCGTCGTTTGACCACCAAGTCCCGCCCCCTGCAGAGTACGGACCTTACCTTGATGAATGAGGCGACGTCCGGCCAGGACAGCCAGCCCTTCGTCGACAAGGTTCGTCTCGACCTCGTCCGTGCCGCGATGCAACTGCTGCGCAGTGATCTGGTGGCTTTCAAATCGACGATCGATGGGCCGCTGGCTGACCTGCCGAACCGTCGCCCTGAGATCATCACCAATGCCGATGCTTACGTTGCCTCTGTCGCGTCATTGCTCGCTCGCGCGGCCACATTCGCAGTGCCCCAGGCTGGCTGGGGTTTTGCTTATGATTTTCGACGCCGATCGTTCTCCGCGATTCTCCAGCAGTGTGCGAACCTAGTGACTCGCTGGGATCAAAAATTCGTTGAGTTCAATGACCGGCTCGCCGATGCCGCTGCCGCTACCACTGACCAGGCGCGCTTCGACTTTCTGGCGCAGGCGGAGCGTGCGATCTCCACGATCCCCACCGTACCTCTCCCTGCGACGCCCGCTCTTTACTTGGCAAATCTCACGGGTGTGAAACAGCCTGCATTCGTCGCCAAGCGCAACCAGTTCCATGCCATCCGCAACACAACTCGAACCTCTGTTTCTCTCCTTCTCGCAGATGTCCGGGCGCTTTTGCCGATCACCGATTTCGACTCTCAGGAGTTCCTCCTGACTGTGCATGAGGACGAGATGGTGCGTTTCGCAGAAGATGTGTCCCGTTTCGCCGCTGTCGTGATCGCCGAGCTTGATCGGCGTCTGCAACGATCATCCGACCTCTTCCTTGAGCACGATGGCTCAGCCGTCCAGGCGGAACGTGCCAAGGCCCTCGACAGCGCGGCTAAGGCACTTCTTGGCGAAGATTTCCAGATCTTCCCGGAATTCAATGTCACCGTCGCGCTGGGCGACGAGCTTGAGAATGCCGTTGCCGCGAGCCAGTCCGATGAGCTCTTCCAATACCTGAAGAACCCGTCAGAACCTGGGCGGGACCCGGTTGAATTTCCTGTCGACACCTGGCTCTATGGGGTGGCCAGGGTTCGGGAGAGGATGCATGCGTGGGAGCAGGTGGTTATGTTCGCAGGAGCGCTGGGCCGTCCTGAGCCTGACTTAACCGCGCTTCAACTGCCTAATATTCCCGGCGACCGCTGGCTCGGCCTCGAATTCCCGCCCGACCTGCAGCTCGATACGGACCGGCTTCTCTACACCGCGCACTTCGCGCAGCCGTTCAACAAGAATGAGCGCCAGTGCGGACTGTTCGTCGACGAGTGGACCGAGATCATCCCCGGGTCCACGGTCGAAACCGGCATCACATTTCACTACGACCGGCCGAACTCGGAAGCGCCTCAGGCGATGCTCCTGGTCACACCCTCAGAATTCCGTGGCTCCTGGCGATGGAACGATTTAGTGGATGCGCTTAATGAAACACTGGATCTCGCAAAGCGCCGCGCCATCGAACCGAAGCATATCGATAACTCGCCGTATGCTCCGTTTCTCCCTGCCACAGTTGTTGCGACGCAAGTCCGGCAATTGACCATCGCTGTCGAGCTGGGCTTGAACAATAGAATCGCTGCAGTGGAGGACTGATATGGCCGTCGAATACATTACAACCAATCTGCCTTCGGTCATCCGCACCAGATCCAAACCCGGCATCACGCTGTGGAACCGCCTAGAGGGGCGCCCACGGGCGGACAAGTTTCAGCGAGCCCTCCGCGCGGAAATTCGCGACCCGCTGTGGATGCTGTGTCGCCAGTGGCAGGTGGGTGAGTTCCAAGGTGATGATGCAGGCTCGCCCATCTTCACCAAGGCGCATATGGAAACGACGCGCCTACGCAAGTTCAAACCCGCAAATGGCCCTGTCGAAGGTTTCAACGACGCGATTCCGCTTGAACCTCAAGTCGAGAAGATGCCGGTTCCTTTCGTTCAGAAACAGGTCTTGAACGATGTCCCGAGCACGCTGGAGATTTCTCTTGATATCCGACTTCTGATGGGTCGTCAATGGCTCAAGATGATTTCTACGATTTCGCCCCCGGCGGTTCCTCAATTCATCTCAGCGTACCCGATTCACGTCCCCGACCCGCTGGTTCCAGCCGATTTCGCTGTTTGCGCGCACCCGGAAGCGTGGTCAGATTTCCAGGCTGTGGCCAAGCGGCGTATGGATGGCGCCAAGCTCTATTTTCATTTGGTCGCGTCGGCAGCCAATCATGCCTCAGACGGGATCCCCGCCCTCGCCGGCATGGATGCCCAGGCCGACCCCATTGCTGCGCGCTTCGTCGGGTGGTTCGAAAGATTGATCTATCAGCCCAAGCCGCCCGCCGTACCTTCGGCTTGGGTACCGGATCGACTCGAGTATCAGTTTGCTGTGTCCTCTCCACTCAAGGAGAACGAAAAGGTTCTGGTCGCCGAAGAGTATTATCACGGCCATCTCGATTGGCATAACTTCGATATTGATCCAACCCGGAAGACCCTGGGCAATCCCGATCCAGCGCAGGAGCCGCCGACGCCAGCTACGCTCACCATGTTACCGACGCAGGTGACATTCAATGGCATGCCGCACACACGCTGGTGGAAGTTTGAGGACAGCCGCACAAACTTTGGTGACGTCAAGCCCGATACGACTGACCTGGCCAAGCTGCTGTTGATCGAGTTTGGGTTGGTCTATGCAAACGACTGGTTCCTGGTTCCGTTCACCACTCAAGCCGGAAGCATCGCCAGGATTCGCGGCATGGCGGTTACGAATGTCTTCGGCGAGCGCACATGGATTGAAGGAGCGGGCAGCGGCGAGGATGACAACTGGCAACGCTGGGCGATTTTCCTCAACTCGATCCGGGGTAAGGGCCATCAGCCGGCCGATCTCAGCCTCCTCATTCCTCCCGCGGCCCAGAAAGTACTGGAGGGGCGTGCGCTAGAGGAAGTCCTGCTTGCCCGCGATGAAATGGCTAACATGGTTTGGGCGATTGAGCGTACCATCGTGCTTCCTTCCGGCGAGCCCAAGCTAGGCCGCGAAGCAGCAAACGAGACCCGGTCTTTCTACGAGAAAGACCTTGAGCGGCGCCTGGGTTTCCCGCCGCAACCGCTCCCCCCGGCTGAAGGAGCCAAGATCCGCTACCAGGTCATGAGTTCGGTGCCTGAGAACTGGATTCCCCTGATTCCCGTTCATATCGAAGGCGACAATCGCGAAGTCCAGTTGCAACGAGCAGCCATGCTCCGCATCCTGGTCGGTGATACGGATCCCACACCCGATCCCGTCCGTCCGCGCACCTTTCTGCTCCGCCAGGGTCTAGAAGAAACTCCTCCGTCCAAGTACGTCCTACATGAGGAAGAGGTTCCTCGTGCTGGCACCCGTGTTTCACTTAGCTTTCAGCGTACGCGCTGGCGTGACGGTCGTGCCTGGGTCTGGCTCGGCGTTCGCAAACAGACTGGACGGGGCGAAGGCTCCAGCGGACTCGCGTTCGACCGCATAATCGAAATTCCTCCGCGCCCGTAATCCGAACAAGATCGGAAGGAGGTGAATCGCGGAATTACCCGGGACTTTGGTTGCGGTGGCTTGCGAATTCTCGCAGAACGTCATTTTCTAGCGGCAAGTTATCGTTGCTCGCGCAGGGGTATCGAATCACCCATGGCACTGGCTTAGCCGATGGATGCTGCGATTCCCCTCCAACTGGCGGCCACGCCTGGCAGCTCCGCCCTCTACAAGTGCTGCTAAACCTTAGTTACCCGCGCGACGCACGGTGGTCTATCGCGTGCAAGGTATGACCGCAAGGGAGGAAAACAATGAGGTGCGCAAAGAAGCTGTCGCCAGCAATCTGCGCCACCGTAGCGGTTGCTTTGTCGGTGACCAGCATCAATAATGCAAAGACAGTTCCTCAGGGCTTGTCAAGCGAGGTCCTAGAAGAGTGGACACCCCTCCGCCAGACTTCGAGTCTGGACCGGCCAGCGCCCAAGTCCGGGGCGCAATATGAACTCGTCGGCCGGATCGCCAAAGTGCCGGTAAGTTCGTTCTTCAAGACCACCCTGACGGTGCCGGCTGGCACAGACCTTCAACTCAAGACTCCTTGCTCCCAGTCGGTTGGCGTGGGCGCCGCCTTCCGTGTCTGTGACACTGGAATGATCGTGACGTTCCGACAAGGCTCGAGGGACTTCACGCTTTTCAATGATGATGGCCCACTCGCCGAGGTGGGGGGCAACGGCCATGGCAGTTACGTCAGGACGGGGCTATTCTGGGCGGACATGCAGGTCACGGTTTTCGTGTTCAGCATGCGACGCGCAACTTCATCGACTCAGCTTTTGGAGAACCGTGGTCTGGGCTGGATCCCGGTCGGTATGCCGCTCGATGTCGGCGGGACTCTGGTTGGCGTCGGTCCACTTCAGAACGGCGATTTCATCGAAGTCACAACGCAAAGCAATGGCGCGGGAGATGACAACACGCAAATGCTACTCTTCTCCCCCGACACTCCACGTAGAGCGGCACTGTTCAACCAGGATCGGCTCACGCCGTTCGACCCGATTGAGGGGATTGGTGACGCTGATCCTCGCCTAGACATTACCGATGAGACGTGGCTGGGGAAGAACTTCGCCCTCCTCGGTAAGGAATCACGTTCGTCCGCCTCAAATAAAGGGGTCGAAACCAGGGTAGATGTAATTCACGGTCCACTCGATGTGAGCGCTACCTCCACAAAACTTGATTGGGGAATGTGGCTTGCGCCAGGTCGTTACTACGTTTGGATTGAGGCAGGAACGGATTCCCCCGTTGGACATTTCGGCTCCGGCGCCTTGCCAGAGCCGCACCCGAACAGCGACATGGATCGCCACTTGGGTTGGAACACTCTGAATTTGGCCTGCTCGGGTCTCCCATCCAATCGCTACAAGACCATCTTCAATCGCGGCGCACCGAACGGAATGGCGCTCGTGCTGAGGGTGGAAGACTGGAACAATGGCTCCCCGAAAACACTCCGGCAGCGGACCGTGCCGCGTGGTGCTTTTGGAAGCCACGTATCCCTCAGTTATAACCGCTTCCTCTTTGAGATTGAGCTCATGGAGTGGACGAACGTGGTTGTGAGGGTCCCATGGAAAGCAGCGGACGTTCACGTCTGGCCTGACTGGTGGGCCCGCCGCAATCCCGACGCTAGCGAGCTCAAGGTCGCAACCTACAACATGCTGTACGAAGAGGATTACGAAGATGCTAAATTTAAAAATGCATCTAATCTCCTTGCCACACGAGGAAGCATCCTACGGAATGAGTTGCGGGTCGAAGAGCGCCTCGACCAAGCTCCGTGGCAATGGGATGCCGACATCATTGGCCTTCAGGAGGTACGCAAAAGGTGCAGCTCAGATTGTTGGGAAGGGTCAGGTACCTTCCGGCGTCCGTACCTTCCGAACTGGCACGGGCTCGCGGAAGTCTTCCGTGCCGAAGCCAATGCTCGAGGGCCGCTCGCTTGGCAATACGTCAAAGGGCGCGACGAGGCATTTACCTTCACCCCAGCCGGCCTCGGCCCGCTTTTCATAAATGAGTATTTTTGGAGATTCGGGCAAGATTCCAACAGCATTTTCTTTCGCGCCTCCTCCCGAGAAAGAGCCAAATGCACAGAGAAGCCCATTGAATATGCCGAATGCCACTTGGGCGGCTGCAGTAGCCCGCAACGTAGGGCCGCCGACGAGGTCCCTCAGCAAGTTCCACCGAACGGTTCCAACGCCATCGGGGATGAGGATTGTGCGCTGCTTCAAGGCCTTGCCAATCCAGCCAAGAAATCGAGCCTTGTTTCCTTTCACGAGCACTGGGGAGCATCCTAGTCCCAGGAGGGGCTCGATCGCCTTGCGCCGTTCGAGCTCTCGCATGAACCACGAAGCCCACTCGGGAACGACGGGCAAGCCGAAGCGACGCGCCACCCGGTAGAGCACAAATGTCGGGTCATTGTCGAACAGAACGCTGCGCTTTCCCTCGCGGTCAGTGCCAGTCCTCGTTTTCAGCAACTCCGCCGACAACGCCACGAGATGCCGAACTGGACGATTGCGCCCCAGGATGGTTACACTTCCTCGAAAACATTGTGCCTCAGGGCCCAAAGAAGCCGTAAAGGCATCCCGGCCCGGAAACCGAGCTTGAAAGAATGCCCCCTCGGTTACCGCCGCCCACAAGGCGGCAATCTCCGCATCACTGCCCAGCACTGAGAAAAGGTGAGCAGTCGCTGTCCCGCGGTCTTCCTTTGCGGGTTCCACAATCAGCCGATCCATGTGCACGCGGATTCGCGTCGTGGTGTCCTTCACTCGCTTCGTGAATTCGAGGCTTCCGAAGCGTTCATGCGCGTTCTTCACCGGATACCTCCTTGCTTGCCGTTGCGTTTGGGAGTGATTTGGAAGGCGCTTGCTAAGAAGGGGTTGGGAGTGGACAACTTACTTCAAGACTGCAATTTCGCCAGAGGCAAAGACGAGCGTGAGTTCATTCGAGAACCGCTCCTTCTCTCGAATGACTGTTGAACCGTCTTCTTCCTCCTCAGTTCGGTCAACAACCTTGATGGATTGCCAGTGGGCAATGTGACGGGTCGCTCCCTCCCCGAAGGTCCCATTCAGCATTCCCGCCGTGCAAAGAAGTCCCACGTGGCCACCGTGCAGCGGTGTTAGCGGCCGGCCGCTAACGTCCGCTTGCTGCGCGAACAGGATAGGTGCAGCCTGGCGATACGCAGCAGACTTCGGGAGCATGTCTTCGATCTGGTCCAACGGAAGCCCTCGGTAGACCATGCGGACCGGGTCCGCAGTCGGCACAACGTATGAGTGATCAGGCTCCGACGGAAGCGGCGAAAGCCGTTCCGGATTTCTCGACATCGAGCCGTACCATTGCCTGGCACGGGTGATGTCGGCATCCTGCAACCGGTCCCTCTCATTCCGTGCGCGTCGAACGCCAAACAGGACAATCTGTTTGTAGCGTACGCTCTCGGGCTCAGTGAGTCGGTACACGCGCACGTCGCGGAAGTGGATCGAAAGCGCGGCATTGCATTCCTCAATGCGCGGCCCTGGAATGACGAGGACGAGGACGCCTCCGGGCTTCAGCCAGCGGTACACGTGCTCCAGGAAGAGTTTCTCCATTCGCTGCGACTTTCCTTCGCCCACCTCGAAGTCGTAAGGAGGGTTGAGGTAAACGAGGGAGAAGGACTCGGCCGGACTATGCACGTCGAAACAGTTGCCGTGAATCAGTTCGTCCACAGCCCCGCGCGCCTGTTCAGCCCGGTAAGCGTCGAGCTCGATTCCGTAACGACGCGTTTGCGCATCAAAGGTCACAGCTTGAAACGCCCCGCCGTCCCCGATGCATGGGTCAGTGGCCGCGCAAGGGCCATTCGGGAAACTCAGGAACCGCCGGATGCGCTTGGCTTCGGCAACTGGAAGTGGATAAAACCCCAACCGTTCTCGCCCAGCAAGACGCATGATACCCTCCTTAATCCCTTTGCGAGACAACCAGTTAGAGACATAGAGGTCACTTATTTGAGGGAATCTCAGGAACGGTGCTAGGTTCCGCAACGACGTGGAAGCACAATCTCAGGTTGCGGGGGCACCACCTGAAGCTTGTCGGCGGACGGTGGCTGAGGCCTTAGGCAAGGGCGACAAGGTGGAATGTCTGTTCACCGATGGAAGCTCTATCTTGCTTTCCAACTTCCTAGCATCTTTCATCCGGCCAGGAGATGAGGTTCGCTTTCCGTTGAGTCTCGGAAAGGCAAGTGCTGGCGCGGAGCTTCACATTTGCAATGCAAATTCACCGCAAAGAAGAGGAGACGTCTATCAGGCCTCGATCGGGTATGCAGCGCAGCCCAAAAAGGACAAGCGCGGAGAGCTCTTCGTGTCCGCACAAGTTCTGAGCCCGCACCTGGGAATCTCTTCCATCCACATTCGCTGTGAGATGCTGCGGGATTACTTCTACGCGACCAACCGCCGGCGGACATGGAGCCAGCAAGCCACATTCTATGAACTGCTACGAAGCAATCCCACGGCTTCGCCTGCGGAACTCAGAGTGGCCTTCAAGCTCCGAACACTCGAGCTCCGCGCGGCGCGTAGCTCCCCCGCCGAATTGTCTGCGACCGAACGCGCTTTCAACATTCTGGCGCAACCCGAATTGCGCGCTTGCTACGATGCGCTCCTGGCGGATCCTTCCTCGCCAGCAGTTTTTCCCCACGGTGGTTTCGGTTCTCTGCTCGTCGCGGGCCACCTTGCCCGTGACGGTGTCACGTTCTTTGCAACGCGAATCCTCTCCTTCCTACCGGGACGCAAGCTCCGATATTTTCACATGCCCTTGCGCAGGGTGTCGTTTTCCGGCGGCCACGCGATCTACCGAGATTCCCGACGCAAACTCGAAGTACTGTTTGACCAAGCTTTGCTTCCTCTGACGTGGGACGCGACGTGGAACCAGTGGAAGCACCGGCTGGGAGCGAAGGTCGGCATCCGAGCCACCTTCGTCCAGAGCGGCAAATACCGTCGTCGGGGAGACGCGTGGGATCTCGTTCAGTGGGAGGCAGCAGTTCCCAGCCGCGTCGAAGTCAGGCTTCCTGCGGACATGGCAGACCAGATCGACAAGGCGCAGAACAATCATCATCGCTTCGGTCAATTCGCCGATGCCCTCGCGTGCCTCCGCAAACGCATAGAGTCCGCGCCGGTCGAGAGAGCAACGCTGCAGAAGATGTGCGGCAGCCTTGGCATCCCTGGAGACTTCGACGTGGCTCAGATCACCTGGCTTCCGGACTACGACGCCTTCTTCTACCGCCAGCTTTCTCGGCGAGCTCGGCGCCTCTATCTCTTCCGATCTGAGTACATCTTCGATTTGGAGAACGTGACCGTCGTCGAAACGCCCCAACTCGGCCACGCAACCTATCTGTTCACTAAGCCAGGAAACGTAGGCCAATTCCTCGCTGTCTATGCGAGCGTCACCAAGGAGGACATCCGGCAGAACCGTGACAACGTTGCCGAGAGGCTGGGGTTCTTGGGCCGCCTCGTTCACGGCGCCAACCCTGGTGCTTGGCTGAGAGAGCTTAGGGAGCGGCTAGGCGAGGCTATTGACTACGCACAAGCAACCGATTAGGCGCTGCACCAAACCTCAACGTGCGCCTCGGACTACGCGAAAAGCGTCCAGACTCTGGCGCTGGAATGCACTCCCTGGCAAGCCATGAAGGAAGCGACTAGAAGGCGACTTCGCATTGGCGACTTTTCACGTGCTTCGTTCACTGGCGAAGCAAATCACAACGCAGGGGTCATCGCCAAATCCCAGGTTTCGCCTGACCCTTGTGGGCCACCGCACCCAACCCGGGTCTTTTGTTGGCATGTCCCCTAGTTCGAGGGGCGTGTGGTTCGGGAACGTCTGAGTTGACATGGAGACGATCTTGCTGGAACCTACCGCGGCAATACCGCTGAATGTCCTGCGAGACTTCGCGCCGCCTTTGACCTCAAGACCATTGAAAGGCCACCCTGGCCCGGTGGTCTCGTTCAAATTTCGGCTCTAACGATCAGCGCACACCGAGGCCGCCACCTCGGGTCAGAAGCCCCATTAGGAGCTCATTTATCGAACCAAGCTCGTGTGGAGACGATGTAGAATGTGGTCTCAACTCGTACAGATGGCAGTCGAAATAACCAGGAGGCGGAGAAAGCTCTTGGAGGAGATGAGGGAGGCCGTACGTCTCGGCGACCGCGAAGGTGTGTTCGAGCTTGCGCGCCAGATTACGGGGCTAGGCGATGAAGAGCGTAATCGAGTTGATCCGCGTGTCCACTAGCGAGCAGGCTGGGGAGGACCGCGCTGGCATCCCGGCTCAGCGCGAAGTCAACCGGCGCACCGCGCGAGCCTATGGGCTTGCTATTGTGCGCACAATCGAGATAGTGGACGTGTCCGGCGCTGGGGTTCTCATGTCGCCTCAGATGCAGGCGCTTCTGCGTCTCATCGAAGATCCGGAAATTCACGGCGTCGTAGCGCGAGAGTTTAGCCGACTGATGCGCCCCGAGAACTTCGCGGATTTCGGACTGCTGCAGAGGTTTATCGAAACGAACACGGTTCTCTACCTGCCGGATGGACCAATCGACTTCTCGTCGAACATGGGCCGCTTCATGGGCGCAATTCGTGCTGCCGTCGCGGGGTTGGAGCGTCGCGAGATTGTCGAGCGCATGATGCACGCCAAGGAAGCAATGCGCCTGGAAGGCAAGCACCCGGGAGGTTTATCGAATCTCCCGCTCGGCGTGGGCTACACGAAAGAGCACGGCTGGTTCTATACAGCGGAGGCGGAGAAGGTGAAGCAGGCGTTTGCGATGTTTCTTGGTACCCGGATCAGTTACACCGAAATTGGCCAAAAACTGAACCTTCCGCGGACAGACGTGCAGTTCATCCTTCGGAATCCGATTTACACCGGCTGGCGTGTATACGACCAGAAGCGGGATCGGTCTGCCGCTGGATACGTTGCGAAACCAGACGGGCGACAGGGCTACCGCCGAAAGATCGCGCGCGCACCCGAGGAGGTCATTCGCAAAAAGGTACTCGACGGGCTGGTGAGTGAAGAGGATTTTGCACGCGTGCAGCAGCTCGTTGAATTGAAACGCTCAAAGCACTGGCGAGTGCGTCCGGAAACCACGCACCGCTATACGTACAACGGCCATCTGGTTTGCGCTGCCTGCAAAGAACTGCTTTACACGCATTCGGCGAAGCACGACTACTACCTTTGCAAAACTCGTCACACTCGGGAGCGTCGGCGCCGTGAAGCTCGCGGTCTTGCGGCGTGCGACAACCGGTACATGATGCGGGAAAGATTGGAGCCCGCAATTGACCGCCTGCTTGGTGAGCGGCTCCAAGAGCCTGAGTTCTTGAGGCGAATCATCGAGGAGTACGAAGCCACATTCGAACGGCCGCAGATCAGTAACGATTCGGCCCCTCAGGCGAAGCTTAAGATGCTTGAGGAGAAACGCCAGCGCGTGCTGGAATCGTTTTTCGATGGTGTGATTACGAAGGCCGACAGGGACGAACGCGTGGCGGCAATCGATCGTGATGTCGAGGCATACCGCGGACTGCTGGTGGCTTCCGCTGCGGTTCCGCGCCTGCAGCGGTTGGACGCGGGCATGGTGCTCGAAATCGTGGAGCCCTTTGCTGAGTGGGAGTTTCTTGGCCGGGAGGATCGTCGTATGTTGCTGGCGACACTCTGCCCCGAAATCAGCGTGTACCGCTACGCAGTTCGTAGCCTCACATTAGCCCTGCCGCCGGCGGTGGCCAATGCTAAGGACGGACGCGAGAAGACGGCGCCGTAACCATCGCGCGCGCGGCCATCAGCGTCACGTTTCCCGCGCGCTTCATGCTGGCTGCGGCGATGAACCCGTGCCCCTGCGGCTTTTTCGGTGACCCGACGCGCCAGTGCAACTGCTCGCCGCCGCTCATCCAGCGCTATGTCTCGAAGATCAGCGGGCCGCTGCTCGACCGCATCGACATCCACATCGAAGTGCCGGCGGTGAAATACAAGGAACTGCGCGGCGACCAGTTGGGTGAAAGCTCGGCCGAGATTGCGCAGCGCGTGCTGGGCGCGCGGAAGCTCCAGCAGCAGCGATTCGCAGGAGAGAAGATCTACGCCAACGCGCAGATGCCACCGAAGATGATCCGCAAGCACTGCGCGATTTCCGCCGAGGGTGAGAAGCAGCTCGAGAATGCCATCACGCGGCTCGGCCTCTCAGCGCGCGCGCATGACCGCATCCTCAAGGTGGCACGCACCATCGCCGACCTGCACGGCGCGGAAGCCATCCAGCCCACGCACCTCGGCGAAGCGATCCAGTACCGCACCCTCGACCGCACGTACTGGGCGTAGCTTGTAGGGAATCGCGAGAAAGAAAGGTACTATGCCAGTTTCTTTGTGCCGACTACCCAGCCGGCGCCATCGGGATGCACCCAGGTCACTTGATAGAGCGCCCTGGCGTCGGGTGAAATCTCCGTGCCGTCGCCTCCAGCGAGACTGATGAAGAACAGGTTTCCCGGCACAGGCTTTCGAGTCAAATAGAGGCAGCATCCGCAGGGACTGAAGTCAATGGTGAAGGTGTGCGCCTGAAAAAACGCGTTTTCGCCATAGCCGGTGACGACGATCGGCAGGCACACCGGCACGCGTTCTTCACGGTGCAGGGGAATGGGAACGGCTTCCAAGAGGTGTTCAATCCACGAGAACGATGACATTCGCGTACTCCCTTCGTCAGGTACCGTTTCGTTGGGCCCTTGGGTGACCGCCGCGGTAGGAGCATCTGCAGGGCCAGAGCACCCTTCCGTAAACGCTTGCATACGCGAGGGATGGCGCAAGGCTGCAAGTCTTTTCACCATGCGTTTTTTCTCCCTGCAATGCAGTTTTTGCCAGAGGTTCAGTTCCCAAGGGAGCGTCGTTCGCTGACGGGCCTGGCGGGAGGGTTCAGCAGCAGAAGCGTGCGCGGGGAATCCGGATTCAACTCGACGGCGCGCCGCAGGC
>CAZITU010000008.1:0-43636 GCA_964542245.1 uncultured Nitrospirales bacterium
AACGGTACTTCTCCCCGCGCGACAAGCACGGCGATTGGGACTTCCGCGAGCAGCCCCCGGAGCTCTGGGATCAGTTCAAAACCACCTTTCCCGAGGGGACGCACATCCGGATCCACCCCTTGCTGGACTGGACGGAAATCAACATCTGGGAATACATCCGGGCCGAGAACGTCCCGATCATAGACCTGTACTTCGATAAGGGCGACGGGACCCGGTACCGGAGCCTCGGGTGCGCCCCCTGCACCTTCCCGATCAAGTCCACCGCCAAGACCCTCGACGACATCATCGAGGAGCTGCGCAACACGACCGTCGCTGAACGCTCTGGCCGCGCCCAGGACGAGGGGCGCGGGATGGAGTTGCTCCGCAAAGACGGCTACATGTAGAACACGCCATGCCGACGCTCGCACCCAGCGCCCCGCGCGCCCAGGAACATCTCAACATCGTCATCGTCGGCCACGTGGACCACGGCAAGTCCACGCTGCTCGGCCGCCTGTACGCCGACACCGGTTCGCTCCCCGAAGGCAAACTGGAAAAGGTCCGGACGATCTGCCGCCAGCAGGGTAAGGACTTCGAGTACGCCTTCCTCTTCGACGCCTTTCTGGAAGAACAGGAACAGGGCATCACGATTGATACCGCCCGCACCTTCTTCGCCTGGAAGGATCGCCATTACATCATCATTGACGCCCCGGGCCACAAGGAGTTCCTGAAGAACATGATCTCCGGCGCGGCGCGCGCCGAAGCGGCGCTGCTGGTCATTGATGCCCAGGAAGGCGTCAAGGAACAGTCCAGGAAGCATGGGTACCTCCTCTCCCTGCTCGGCATCCGACAGGTAGCCATCGTCGTCAACAAGATGGACCTGGTCGGCTACCGACAGAACGTGTTCGAGGCAATCGAGAAGGAATACCGGGAGTTCATGGCCCAGCTCAAGGTGACACCCGACAGGTTCGTGCCGGTCAGCGCCAAGCTCGGCGACAATATCGCCAGTCCCGGCGACCACATGCCCTGGTACGCCGGTCCGACGGTGCTGGACACCCTCGGCCTATTTCGCAAAGAGACTTCACGGGAACGTCAATCCCTACGCTTCGCCGTACAGGATGTGTACAAATTCGACGCGCGCCGCATCATCGCCGGCCGCATCGCCGCCGGACAGGTGAAGGTGGGCGATCGGCTGGTCTTCTCCCCTTCGAACAAATCAGCCACGGTCAAGTCCATCGAGGGCTTCAACGTAGAGCCGGTGCAGACGGAGGCAACGGCCGGGCAGTCCACCGGGATCACGCTCGACGAGCAGATCTTTATCGAACGGGGCGAAATCGCCTCGCACGAAGACTCGGTGCCGCTCGTCTCCACGACTTTTCGCTGCAACCTCTTCTGGATGGGACGCCGCGCGCTCGAGGCTGGCAAAAAGTACCTGCTCCGGCTGGCGACCCGCGAGGTGGAGTGCGAGGTGGCCATCATCCACCGGATCATTGATGCTGCCGACCTCACGGCAATGCAGACCCAGACCATCGTCGGCAGGAACGAGGTAGCCGAGCTCACGATCCGCACGAAAGCGCCCCTCGCGTTCGACTTGTACGGCGACTTTGAAGTCACCGGCCGGTTCGTTCTGGTGGACCAGTACGATGTGTCGGGGGGTGGGATCCTCACGGAAGCGGTCCGGGACGAGCACACTGTGCTCCGCGAGGAGGCCCGCCGACGTGACATCGCCTGGGTCAAAGGCGATGTAGGCCCCGACGATCGGGCCACGCACTTCGGCCACCGCTCTGCTCTGGTGCTCATCACCGGCGGGCGCCACACAGGCAAGTCCATGCTGGCCCGCCACATCGAAGTGCGGTTGGTGGCCGACGGCCGCCACACCTATTTGCTGGATGGCGCGAATCTCCGGCGAGGCCTGGACGCAGATCTCAGGGAGGAGGATACCGGCGAGATCGTCCGCCGGTTCGGCGAAGTCGCCCGCCTGTTGATTGATACGGGGCTTATCGTGGTATCCACCACCAACGCGTTCGGCGGGGCCGACCACCAGGCAATCCGCACCCTGGTTCACCCGACGCCCGTCATCGCTGTGCACATGTCGAAGAGCGAAGAGGTTCCTCCGCCCAACACCGACCTGGTTTTCGCAGGCCCCAAGGACTTCGAGGCGATCGCCGACCAGGTCATCCAGGAACTGAAGACTCGCGGTATCCTCGCCCAGGCTATCGGCGCCAAGCCCAAGTTCCACTACTCGATTTAATATGTCCAGCACCATGCAAACCCTGATCGCCAAGGTCGGCAAAGGCGAGAAGGGCGCCAAGGACTTAACTTATCAAGAAGCCACAAGCGCCATGCGCCTAATCTTGGAGGGCCAGGCGACGCCTGCTCAGATCGGCGGCTTTCTGCTGTCCATGCGCATCAAGTCGGAGTCGGTGACCGAGCTGGCGGCGTTCGCGGCTGTGGCCCGCGAGTACATCGCTCCCCTCGCAATCCCGCCCGATCTCGGGCTCGTGGACCTCCCCACCTATGCCGGCAAGCAGGATAGCTGGCACGCTCTGTTACCCGCCGCCATCGTCGCAGCATCCGCCGGATGCCCTATTCTCCTGCACGGTTACGACGGCGTGCCGAACCGGCTTTCAACGGCAGCCATCGCCGCCCGCCTCGGCATCCCCGTGGACCTGACACCTAAGGAGGTTGCGGAGCAAGTCATCAGCAAAGGGCTGGGCTACGTGGATATCGCGCTCTACCATCCCCCGGTGTATCGCTTCCTGGAACTGCGAAAAGAACTCGGCGTGCGGAGTTTCTTTCAGCCGGTCGCGAGGCTGTTGAACCCTGGCCGGGCCTCGGCGTCCGTAATCGGGATGTCGCACCCACCTTATTTCGAGAAGATCGCGGAGGCACTGCGGATGCTGGGAACCACGCGGGCGTTAATCCTGCGCGGGCTTGAAGGTGAGCCGGAGCTTTCGATCAGCTCGGTCACCAAGGCCATCGAGCTGCGGGATGACCGGATCACCCCAATGACGCTTCAGCCCAGGGACTTCGGGATGATGTTCGAACGCATTGAGGACCTGGCTTCACCGGGTGCCGAGGGTGAGGCCGAGCTCATCAGGAAGATCCTTGGGAATGAGATCCGGGGCGGTAAACAAGACTGGGTGGTGATGAACGCCGCCGCCATCCTCTACACCGGCGGCAAGGCGTCGTCCATCCGCGCCGCTATCCCGCTCGCCCAAGAGACGCTGGCCTCCGGCGCCGCGAAGAAAAAGCTGCAGGAGCTTACGCCCTAACCGCTCAGCCTCCTCTTTCTCCCTGCTTGAGATCCCCGTAGAGCTTGTCCACGCAAACGGGGCAAATCCCATGGGTGAAATCAACTTCGGAATGTTGGCTGACATACGTCTCCACGCTGTGCCAATAGCCTTTGTCATCGCGGATCTTTTTGCAGTTGGCGCAAATGGGGAGCAACCCGCTCAAGGTCTTGATGCTGGCTAACGCGTCCTGAAGCTGACGAATCAGTTTCTCCCGCTCCTCCTCCACCCGCTTGCCCTCGACGATATAATCAATGAGGTCGGCTTTCTCCCGGCTCACCCGACGCACCCGTTCGGTGGTCACTCCGTAGAAGATAGCCATGACGAGGAGGAGCGGGATCCGGATCAGGTGGTCTTCCAGGACCACAGCGGACTCTCCGGCCTCCATATACAAGACCACTCCATAGGCCGCGCACAGGATGACGGAAATGGCAAACATCTGCTTCAGCGTCCGGGTGGACGCGGCGATCAGGATGATCAGGAAATAGACGAGGTCAAGATTGGAGACCGCTTTGCTCGATACATAGATGACGCCCGTCGTCAGGGCCGTATCGCCTAAGACCAACGCCCCCGTGAACCAGCCGGCTTCCAACATACGAAGAGGGACCATCATCAGGAGGACGACCAGGATCATCAGCCCCAGGATGATGAATTCCTGTCCTTCCCGGTCGAGAGCCGTGCCGCTGCTGAAGAGAAGCTGGTATGACAGGACGATCGAAACCAGAGTCTGGAGCAGGACTACATGGGATCGGTTCGAGAAATTTGTAAAATCCGTAGGAAGGGTGGCCTTCAAATCTTTTGGGGACAGGGGGTTCGCGGTCAAGACGGTGTCCGGCATCTTTCCCCGTGAGAGAAAACACTCAAACGTGGGTCGAGGACTTGTGGCTATTCATCCTACGCAGGCGTCTCATCCCCGTCAAGGGTGATGTTAGCGGCTGCGTTCGGACCCTGCGGGTCTTCTCCTGCTCCTGCGTGTCCCCGCCGGCCGCCCGACTGTCAGAACTTAGTGGGGTATTACGGCAGCTCCTTCAGCGTCTTATATTTCCCCTCTTTGTACTGTCGCCGTGCCTGAGAGACACGAGCCAGAAAGTGCTCGTCCTTCAGCAAGCGATACTCCAGCCAATCCTCCTCATCCTCAAAACCGACGAGCACTGCTGCCGGGCGACCGTGAATGGTTACTACCACTTCCTCCTTGCCCGCCCGCTTAATGAACTCGGAAAAGCTGTCTTTCACCTTTGAGAGCGGCACCTTAATCATGTTTTTCCGTGCTCCTCTAGCCATTGTATGGCTTTCTCCTTCGGCATGATGGCCAGAACGACAACGTCGGCATCGGCCACATCATAAAAGACACGTATTGCTTCAACCCTCAGCCTGAACTGTGGCTGCCTAAGATCGCGCAGCCTTTTGATTCGACTCTTACTTTGTTTCGTCGGTTCGTGAGTCAAATGGAGCCGGATCGCATCCCGAATCATGGCCCGCCATCGAGCATTCAGCGAGTTGAAATCCTCAATCGCATTCTCAGTGAAGACGATCCGATACGCCACACGAGTTATTATGGCCTGATTCTGGCCAGATTACAACTCATTTCTCCTTATGCGGCAACCAGCGCGTCGCAATCGAGACGGTGGGACTCTTTTTCGTGGCCGGCCTTCTCTTACTCCAGCGCGTCCCCGCCGGCAGGCCAACGGTCAGAACCTCATGAGGCTTTTCTGGAACGGGCGGTGTGGTGCTCCGTATAGGCATCGAGCAACCGCCGGATCATGCGCTGGTATTGGGTGTGATATTTCCGCGCCTCGCCTTTAAAAAACTCGACGCTTCTCTTGCTCAACGCAATGGTGACCTTCACCCCTTCGTCCCGAAAGACGAGATCCTCGGGTCGAGGCAGGAAGTCAGGAACGACCTTAAGGTTTCCGAGAGGCTCGTTCGTGTATCTGATTTTCTCGCTCATAGATTCCCTTGCACAGTTAGTGGCTGATGATTTCGTTCAGTCCTTCGATGACCTGCGCAAGTTCTTCATGGCTCACCCTTCCGAGTCGCTGGCCAACCCGCTCAACACTCAAGGTGCGAATCTGGCTGATCTTGACCCAGGACTTCTTGGGGAGCCCCTTCGATTCAAGTTCGAGGGTAAGAGGAAACCTCGCTCGTTGTGGCTGGCTCGTGAGGGCCATCGCGACAACGGTGCCGGAGCGTTCATTAAAGACGTCATGGCTGAGGATGAGCACGGGGCGCAAGCCCGCTTGTTCCTTGCCACGGACCGGGTTGAGATCAGCCCAGCGAATCTCTCCCCTCAGTATTCGGGCCATTCCGAGTCATCCTCACACAGGCCCTCCTCAGCCAGCGCCTTTTCAAACACCGGATCGAGTTTCGCGCACTCCCTCGCCAAGCGACTTTTGTCCAAGCGTACGAGCTTTTCCTGCACCGCCTCCTGAATAGCTTGACTGCGGCTCGGAAAGACGGCCCGCTCAACGAGTTGATCGAGGCGTTCCAAGGTTGTCTCATCTAGAGAGATCGCAACTTTTGACCTAGGCATTGCACACCTCCGAGTATGACCATACGTCATACTTCTGGCACAGTCAAGCCTCTCGCCATGTGGAGCCTAACGGTCATACACCTGTTAATCGAGCGCTCCTCGCAACGCTTTCAGCCGCCCCCGCTTCGCCTTGCTCTCCAACCGTCGTTCCTGCGAACCTTTGGTCGGCTTCGTCGCTTTGCGTTTCTTGCGGGGGACGGCGATGCTTTGAATGAGCGCCCGGAGCCGCGCGAGGGCGTCCTCTCTGTTCTGCTCCTGGCTCCGATACTGCTGGGCCTTGATGGTAATCACGCCCTCCCGTGAAATGCGATGGTCCTTCAGTTTGAAGAACTGTTCTTCGTAGAACGCAGGCAGCGAGGACGCCGCGATATTGAAGCGCAAATGCACCGCCGTCGAGACTTTATTCACGTTTTGCCCGCCGGCCCCCTGCGCCCGCATCGCATGGATGTCGATCTCCGTATCCGGGATCACCACGTGCGGCGAGATCTGCAGCATCGAGATCTAGGCCCTTCGAAACGGAGAAACGGTGTCAGCCTACAACATCGAGAAGGACACGGGGGTTCTTATACGCAATGGCCAGCAGCGTACGCGCTGGGCCCGAGGGAGCACGGCGACCTTGCTCCCACTCTTGTAAGGTACGAACAGAAACACCGAGGAGCTGCGCGAACTTCGACTGAGACAGGCCGACCCGGGTACGTGTCTCGGCGACAGGCGGGAACGTAACGACGCGCCCCGCCTCGCCTCGCTTGAGCTGCCGCATACCTTCAAGGATTTCGGCTCCAATGTCGCGACGACGTGCTTTAGTCATCGTCAATCTCCTTTCGCGATGGAAGAATTTGGGGGCAGGTTCGCATTTCGGCAACACGCCGCCAAGAAAGAATTGTGTCTACCCTAAATCGAGCCTGACCCCAATTCTGGCGCTAGAGGATTCGAATGGGCTGTGCCGTGATCCAGATATCGATCTGACGGAAGCGATCTTTCAAGGTAGTCTTCAACGCAGCGAAAAAGGCGTCATTGGCTGTTGATGATTCCGTATCTACAATGAAGCGTATCAACTCGTCGTGATGCTCCTGCCCGCCGTAGATCCAGACACCGGAGACAGGCTGAACTTCCATCGTCAAGGCGCCGAACCGTTCAACCAATTCCCGGCGCGTCTGCTGGAACTTTTCAGGCTCTACGGGCGTGCCGTCGTTATACTTGAGGGGCAGCAGGATTTCGTAGCGCTCGAATGGCATGGTCGAAGCCCTCGGTCTCAAGCAGAACGTATGGCATGTGGAGCGTGTCGAGCAGCGTCAGGGCCTGATCCGGGACTTCGTATGTGTCGTCGGGCAGACAGATCACCTTGAAATGCTTGGCCAGCGCCAACGAGCCGGCGGCATCATCAGCACTATTCGTGAACCGGAGCTTGACCATCTTCATATCGTGTTATCCTTCTGAAATCTCAACTCAGTCTACGCCGGAGGGGATTGAGAGTCAACGCGGGTCCCATTTAATTGCGCTTACGCCTGTCAAATGCACCGCTGTCGAGACTTTATTGACGTTCTGCCCGCCGGCGCCCTGCGCGCGCATCGCATGGATGTCGATCTCCGTATCCGGGATCGTCACGTGCGGCGAGATATGCAGCATCGAAATTTAGGTCCTACTTTTCCGCCGCAGCCCCCGGACTCTCGGAAGATCGAGTCGGACCCTAATTCTTGGAACCCGTTATAGATATAGCCTGATTCATCGTTGTTCTGTCAGATTCAAGCCACCCAGATCCGAAAGAACAGCTTTGTATTCGTCGTTCTCGTGCACAAGCCTTTCGATTCTGTCGCCGTAGGTCTGTCGGAAAAGTGCTAGTGTCGACGGCAGAATCACCTTTGTACCGAACAACTTGTTGAAGAGAGCCAAAAGAGCTTCCTGTACGACTAACAGGAGATGCAAAAAAGCCAGGACATTAACCAATTGAAGGGTGTCATCTTCGAAGTAGTTAAGGACTACCTTCATGTAGCCGGGATCACCAGGGCCAATGTCTAGATGCCGGTAATAGTAATCTAGGTTAGTGTGAACGAATCGATCGTTTAACGTGCGTAGCACCCCCTGAATCCGGTCAGAATTTATGAGGCTGACTGACTGTAGCGCTTTACCTGTATAGGTCTTCTGATAAGTGCCCGGATCCTTCGCTCTATCCTGCCAGATCTTGGCGTTCTTCGAATCGTCAACCCATTTGCCGAGGATTAGGACCGCCTCGATTCCTGGCCTGAGTAGCAGCCACGCCTGATAGGATTGATCTGCACTCAATACATCAAAGGCACAATGCGCCTGCCGCCGAAGCAGGAGTATTAAAGGAACAAGGCTCACGTGCGAATTGTTTTCGTGATCACGTCGGGTCTGTGGCAACCTAATAAGCTCATCAAAATTGTTATCTATGGTGATAAAGGTCTTGAGTAGGTCGCTGTGCTCAATCAAGAACACGTCACGATTGTAAGCAAGCACACTCCGATACTCGAGAAATGGCACCTTCATCTGTGCGTTACTCGCGTACGCGTGTAGACCGTCTCGTACTTCCACTCTTGCCAGGAAACTCCTCAAATAGGGCCTTCACCATCGTCGGCAAAACAGCAGATAGTTCTCCAAGACTCCCCCGACTTGTAACCTTTGCCTCATATAATTTCCTAACTTTATTCTCAATCAGTGCTTTCTTGTCGAGAATGTCGACTTTTAAGAAACGCGCATATTCAGTTCGAGACGTTGTTCCCGCTCCGACGACTCCATAGGTCGGGGTATATGTTGTGGTCCCTGAATACGTCCCGTAGTTCCCAGAACTCTGCAATGTCCCGAATGTTTGGCTCGAAGATACACCAGTCTGTCCAATGATCGGATATGACTCAACAACTTCTTTGCCTGAGTCGATCCCGTAAGAAAAGAAAATCACTGTATCCGCTTGTTCTAACGGTACTTCCCGGAAACCTCTCGCGTTAAATTCACGCTTAATCGTTTGCTCATAATATTTGTGTTCGAGACTACCTTCTTGCTCCTTAAATGGGACCGTTGCGTAAGTAACGCCAGTAAATCCTTCAGGCAAATCATGGAATACAGAAATATTGGATCGGACCAGTGAAGCACATGAGGCCAGCTGACTGGCGAGGACTAAAACAATTAGGCGCTTCCACATAAGCTTCTCCCTGGTCGGAGCTCCTAACCAAAAGCATTCAACGACGCCTTGATGGCGATTTCGTTGCGATCATCCAAGTCCTTTCTATAGACTCTCGTCCTCTTGCCGTCCTTCCGCGTCACTTCGTAAGAGAGTGCATCTTCCCACTTCCCATCCACAGGCTTGATGTGAAGATCGGCTGGGTCGTTCCCCGATTCGCGGTATAGCCGGCGGAATAGTTCTTCAATCTGAGCTTGCGTTCTCATGCTACTGCCCTAGCCGGCTGTAGGCGAATGCTATAAGCTTTTTGATGATGTGGCAAGAAAATTTCAGTGAGATTGCTTCGGCTGCGCCCCGCAATGACGAGAAATGGGTTTTAGGAGAAAGCGGGCGAGGCACCGCCTCGCCCCTACATCGGAGAAGACCCCCTCACCCTCGCCCTCTCCCTCGGTGGGGAGAGGGAATGAGAGGGTTTAGTGGTAGCTCTCGCTGTCGGTGGGGAACTTGCCCTGTTCGACTTCTTCGCGGAAGCGGCGGAGGGCCTGCAGGGCGTCGGCTTTCAGGTGCGCGTAGGGCTTGACGAACTTGGGCACGAATTCATCGAAGAGCCCCAGCAGGTCATACAACACTAACACCTGCCCGTCGCAGTGGGAGCCGGCGCCGATCCCGATGGTCGGTATTGAGATGGCCTGAGTAATCGCCTTGGCAAGCTCGGCCGGGATCGCTTCCAGCACCAGCGAGAAGGCACCGGCCTCTTCCAGCGCCCGCGCATCGGCGAGCAACCGCGCCGCAGCCCCCTTGCCCTTGCCCTGGACCTTGTAGCCGCCGTAGCGATGCACTGATTGCGGCGTCATCCCGAGATGGCCCATGACCGGAATGCCGAAACGCGTCATCGCCTCCACCCGATCCACCACCGCCGCCCCGCCCTCCAGCTTGACCGCCGCGGCCCCGGCCTGGAGCAGCAGGCCGGCGTTCCGGACCGCCTCCTCCACGCTGACTTGATAGGACAAAAACGGCATGTCGGCGATCACCAGCGAGCGTCGCGCTGCTCCCGCCACGAGCCGCGTGTGGTACAGCATATCCTCCATCGTGACGGAGAGGGTGTCCTTCTTCCCCTGGACCACCACGCCCAGCGAGTCTCCCACCAGGAGCACGTCAATCCCCGCCTCCTCCACGATGCGCGCGAACAAGGCGTCATAGGCCGTGACCACAATGATCTTGCGGCCTGCGGCTTTGCGTTTCTGAAGGTCTGGAACCGTCATGCGAGTTCGGCCTTCTGAAGGATTTCGGGCAACCGGTCCACCGCCTTGATCGCCATGATATGGACCCCGTCGCAATGATCGCGCACCGCCTTGATCGTTTGCACCGCGATCTGGATGCCCACATCCAGGGCTTTTTCGTCGCCCACCGCGCGCAGCTCCTCGATGAGGGCCTCCGGCACGCAGACGCCGGGGATATTGGCGTTCATGAACTCCGCCATCTTGGCGGACCGCAACAAAAGGATTCCCGCCAGCACCTTCACGGGGAACTTCCGGACGGATCGCATGAAGGATTTGAATTTCTCCACATCGTAAAACGCCTGGGTCTGGAAAAACCGCGTGCCGGCATTCACCTTGGCTTCGAACTTGGCCAGCATCGGACCGGGCGGGTCCTGTTCAGGGGTGACCGCCGCGCCGACGTAGAGCTCGGTTAGACCCTGGAGCTTGTGGCCTTCCAGGTCCCGCCCCTGATTCATGCCCTGGATCACCTTCATGACATCAATGGAGTCCAGATCATAGACCGGCTTCGCCTCCTTGTGGTCCCCGACGGTGGGATAGTCGCCGGTCAGGCAGAGGATGTTCCGGATTCCCAGGATGTGAGCGGACAGGAGATCAGATTGGATCGCCAATCGGTTGCGGTCGCGACAGGTTACCTGCATCACCGGGTCGTGGCCCATCTCGTAGAGCAGCCGGCAGATGGACATCGAACCGGCCCTTAAGATCGCCGCTGTGTTATCAGTCACGTTGACGCCGTGGACCTTCCCAAGCAACGCCTTGGCGCTGTCCATGATCTTGGACACGTCCGTGCCCTTCGGCGGGTTGTACTCGATCGTTGTGACGAACTCGCCGGCCTCCAGCACCTCTCGCAGCCGTCGGATGCCCACCGGTCAATGCCCTCCCATTCGAGCGGAAGGGGGTTGAGCCGCGGCTCGCTGTGCCGATTCGAGGGTGTTCTGCAGCAGCATCGCGATCGTCATCGGCCCGACCCCGCCCGGGACCGGCGAAATCCAGGATGCTTTCCGACTCACCGGCTCGAAATCCACGTCGCCGACGAACTTGCCGTCCGCCGTGCGATTCACGCCCACGTCCACCACCACCGCGCCCTCGCGTACCATGTCCGCCGTGACGAACCTGGCCTTGCCGATCGCCACCACCAGGATGTCGGCCTCGCGGCACACGGCCGGAAGGTCCTTCGTCTTGGAGTGGCAGACCGTCACGGTCGCGTGCCGGTGCAGGAGCATCAAGGCCACCGGCTTGCCCACGATGTTGCTCCGGCCCACCACCACCGCCCGCTTCCCCTCGATTCCGACGCCCGTGGACTCGATCATCTTGATCACGCCCTTCGGCGTGCAGGCCTCGAAGACCGGATGGCCCTCCACAAGCCGCCCGATGTTGTATGGGTGAAAGCCGTCCGCATCCTTTTCTGGCAGGACCGCGTTCAGGACGACCTGACTGTCAATGTGCTTCGGCAGCGGAAGCTGCACCAGAATGCCGTGGATGAGAGGATCGCGGTTGACCTTATCAATCAAGGCCAGCAGTTCCGCCTGGCTCGTGGTGGCCGGAAGTCTGTGGTCGGCCACGTAAATGCCGACGGACTCGCAGGCCTTTTGCTTGTTCTTGACGTAGAGGTGGGAGGCCGGGTCGTCCCCCACAAGGATCGCTGCGAGCCCCGGCTTGATCCCGGATCGGGCCAAGAGCGCTGATGCATCCTGGGCGATCTTGTCCCGGATCGCCTGAGCAAGAGCTTTGCCGTCAATCAACTGCGCCGCCATGTCGTCCCTCTTTTCCAAAGCCTACCACACAGATTAAAGGCGTGGCGCAGAATAGCAAGCGCTCTTGTTTGGAGTCAAGAATCGTTGTAGAGTCATTTGATGAGCCGGTTCTCTCAAAGTGCCTGGCCGATCCTTGCGGCACTCCTCTTCTCGATTTTCCCCGGCACGGACGCGTTTGCCCTCCAGATCACCGGCCTCAAGAACCCCGCCGGGTTCGCCGTGGATCCCGCCACCGGAGACTATTTCATCTCGAACGAGAACGGCGGGGCGAACGAGCGCGACAACAACGGCTTTATCACCAAGCTGGACAAGAACGGCAAAATCGAGAAGCTGAAATTCATCGAAGGCGGCCTTGACGGCGTCACACTCCATGCACCCAAGAGCCTGGCCATTGTGGAGAAGACCCTGTACGTCACCGATATTGACCGGGTGCGAGGGTTCGATGTGGCTTCCAGCCGACCGACGGGGGAAGTCGATCTCAGCGAATTCAAGGTGGACTTCCTGACCGGGTTGGTCGCGGACAACAACGGTATCCTGTATATCGCCGACCATGGAACCGATACGATCTATAAAGTCAACACGCGGCTTCCAAGCAAGGCCGCCGTGCTCGTCAAAGACGCGGTCCTGGCGGGCCCTCACGGCCTCGCGGTCCATCCGACCACAGGAACCCTGATCGTCGTCAGTTGGAACGCGGGAAGCATCTTGGAGGTCAACCAGAACGGAGCCGTGAAGGTCCTCTTCTCGAACTCCTTCTTCAACAACCGGTTCAGTAACCTCATGGGGGTGGACTTCGACGCCTACGGCAACATGTACGTCTCGGACTACTCGCAAGGCAAGGTCATGCGGATTGATCCGACGTTCCGGATTCACACGATTGCGGAGTTTCTCACCACACCGGCGGGCTTGGCTATTGACCGGAAAAACCACCTCATTCTGGTTCCCTACCTGACGGGAAACGTGGCCGAGATCAATGGGCTCGGGCGTGAGCGAAGAAAATAAGGACGGATGATGACGACCAAGTGCGCCTACTGTCAAACCAGCAAGGGCAAGCGAAATTGTCCGGCCCTAGGGGGAGTCATCTGCGCCCCCTGCTGCGGGGAGAACCGCCTCACCAAGATCGAGTGCCCGGCCGATTGCCCCTATCTTGAAGCAGGCACCGACTACCAGCGGCAGCGGGTCGGCGATCTCTTCCACGCGGAGCGCCGGCGCGCCTACCGGGACGTCTTCGAGATCGGCGGCGAAAAGGCCGCCGGACTCTTCAACCTGATCGAGGTCGTCTGTTTCAGTTACTTTCAAAACAAACCGACCGGGCTGGACGCCGAGGTGGTCACCGCCCTGGAGTTCATCCGCCGGCTCCTGAGCCCGCTGCACTTCCCCGCGCCCACCGTCCCGGCCTTTGCGCAATACCTGCACAAAGAGTTCAAAGCCTACCTGGAAAAGGAAAAATTCGACCACGAGAAAGCTCAGCAGATCGTGGACCTGGCGCTCAAACTCGTCAACGACTTCTCAGGGGGCGGCCTGCGCTCCAACCGCTTCATCACCGGCCTCATCGGCTGTATCTCCACCGATCACCCCGATGTGGCTACGTACCTCAAGCGTCAGGACACGGACCAGCCGCGCATCGTCCCGGCGGACATGAAGGACATCGCCGCCGTAGCCCAGGGGCAAGCCGGCTCCGAGAAGAGCCGTATCGTCCTTCCCGGCGCGACGGCGCCAAACCCCGTCCACGAGCATCACCAACACGGTCACCAGCACGGCCCCGGCTGCAACCACTAGCGCGCTCTTGCTTTCAGCGGGCTGTTAATCTAGACTAGATAGCTCTATGGAGGCAGCATGCGTCTGCTGATCGGCCTATTGGTGCTCGGCAGTGGACTCTCAGGGATCGTGCCGGCCGAGAGTTGGGCATGGCCGTCCGACCGGTACCGCCTGGAGGAATCTCTCCGCCAGGAACTCCTGGTTGACCTTCTCCCCGGCACGGCGTCGGGCATTGCCGGGTCGCTCGATGCCACCCTGGCAATCGTGTCAAGCGGCGCACCCGCCGGGCAACCGTCGAACCGGTTCGAGATCGAGGTGGATAGACATGCGGTCTTGGAAACCAATTCCGCGCTGAGCGACGACGGCAATGTGAACGACAATGACAACGACAATGACATTGAGACCCTCGACCTCGACGTCCCGATCGTTCGCACACGCAAGGTGGACAAGCACGTGCAATTTTTTACGTTCCGCATTCGGGACCGATTCGAGCAATGGCTGAATCGCCTGGAACGTCACCGGCCGATGGTCCAAAGCATCTTTGCGGAATTCAACCTGCCACTGGACCTGATCTTCCTCTCGCTTGTCGAAAGCGGGTTCAACACGAACGCGGTGTCCCGAGCCAAGGCCGTCGGTCCCTGGCAATTCATCAAGTCTACCGCGAAGGTTTACGGGTTGCGGGTGGATCACTGGATTGACGAGCGGCGGGACCCCGTGAAGTCCACGCTGGCCGCGGCGCAATACCTCCGGGACTTGTACCATCTCTTCGGGTCGTGGCCGCTGGCGATGGCCGCTTACAATGCCGGCGAGCGCAAGGTTGAACGCGCTCTCGCGCGCAAAGAGGGCGCCGACTTCTGGGACCTCACCGATACCAAGCTGCTCAAGCGCGAGACGAAGGAATACGTGCCTCGGTTCCTGGCCGCCACCTTGATCGCCAAAGACCCCGGGCGATTCGGTCTCACCGTCACGCCTCAGGCCCCGGTGGAATATGAAGAAGTGGTCATCACCCGACCTCTCCACTTGCGGGCAGCCGCCAGGGCCGCCGGCGTACCGTATGAGGAGGTCAAGGCCTTGAACCCGGAACTCCGGAAGGACCTGACGCCGCCGGACCCCACGTACCTGCTCAAGGTGCCGGTGGGGAGCAAGGCCACCCTGCTCGCCAATCTGGCGACGTACCAGGACTGGAAACGGATCCATGCCACACGCTATCAGGTTCGCCGTGGCGACACGCTCCTCCTGCTCGCGTCACGACACCATACCACGGCCGAAGCGATTCTGGAGGCGAACGCCCTGGAGAAGCCTTACCGGCCCAAACCCGGTGACTGGCTCCTCATCCCCAAACCCATCAAGGCCGCAACGGTCGCCTCGAAAGATCCGGCCAACCCGTCCCGCTAGAATTTATTTTTGTGGAGGCGAGCTCGGCGCCGACGGCGCGGGCGGTGCGGTGGGCGTCGCCTGTGAGGCCTTGCGCGCATCAAGGGTCTTGATCCGGACGGAAGCCTCGTCGGCAAAGGGCGAGTGGGGGTGCTCCTTCACGATCATCTGATAGCGGGTCAGCGCTGCCTCCGGACGGTTCAAGATCTCATCAATTCTGGCCAGTTCATAGAGGGCCTGGTCCTTGTTCAGCGCGCCTTCGAGCTTCAGGAGAGCGGAGAGCGTTTTCTCGGTCTCGTCCGCCTTGCCCTGGGAAAGTTGGGCGAAGGCCAGTCGCTGATAGACCAGGGGGACCAACGACCGGTGGTCGCCGTACCGGGCCAGAAAATCCTGGTAGACCCCTACGGCTCCTTCCCAGTCCTTGAGGTCGCTGAGGGCATTGCCCAGCAGGTACGCGGCCTGGGGCGCGGCGGAACTGCGAGGGTACTCAGCCAGCACCTTGCGGAAACTTTCGATTGCTTTCTGTAACTCCTCCGGTCGGCGTATCGGGGTCTCCCTCGGCCGTTCTGCAAAGCTCCGTGTCCCCTCGTGGATCAGATCGGCGGCTGCGCGGTCATTTTGCTGTTGTATCCACAGGAACCCCCCAACAGCCAGGCCGGCGACGACGGCCACGATAATGCCGGCTGCCAGCCACGTGAGGTTCTCGCGAGCGATGCTCGCCGCCTGCTCGACCGATCCGACCAACTGGGCCGGATCAGTCGCCGCACTCTTCTGATTTTTTTTGATCTTGAACATCCGCGTTCCCTCAGACCGCCCTTCAAACGGGGTCCCTTATACGCACGCCACCGGCAAATGTCAAACAACGGTTCGCCCCGCCCCTCTGGGCCGTATGCAGGATTGACAGCCGAGCAGACCGAAGGGTATAGGTGCCCCATGTACCGGACTCGCCTGGAAGCCCTGGCACGCCGCTCCCTGCTCCGGCAACTCCGTACGATTGACTCCGCACCGGGCGCCAAGGTGGAGATAGACGGGCGGCGGGTACTGCTCCTCTCGTCCAACAACTACCTGGATCTCGCCACGCATCCCCGGGTGACCGAGGCGGCGATTCAGGCGATTCGCCGCTACGGCGTCGGGGCCGGGGCCTCCCGCTTGGTCTCAGGAACCCTGCGCCCGCACCAAGAACTGGAAGAACGCCTCGCCGCCTTCAAACGCACGGAGGCGGCCCTCGTCTTCAGCACCGGGTACCAGGCCAACCTCGGCCTCATCCAGACGCTCGCCGAAGACCGCACGGCGATCTACGCCGATCGCCTCTGCCACGCGAGCTTGATCGAGGCCTGTCGGCTCTGCACGGCTCCGCTCCGGGTATATCGCCACCGGGATACCGCCCAACTGGCCGGCCTGCTCCGACGAGGCGGTCCTTCCCGTCGGGCATTGATCGCCACGGATGGGATCTTCAGCATGGACGGGGACTTGGCCCCCCTCCCTGAGCTTCTCCAAGCCTCCGAGAAGGACGGCTCGGTGCTGGTCGTGGACGACGCGCACGGGACCGGCGTGATGGGCAAGGAAGGCCGCGGAACGGTCGAGCACTTCGGACTGGAGGGCCGGCCGATCGTTCAGATGGGCACGCTCAGCAAGGCGCTCGGCGGACTCGGTGGTTTCGTCGTAGGCCCCCGCGATCTGATCGAGTACCTGGTGAATCGGGCCAGGCCGTTCATCTACACGACGGCGCTGCCGCCCTCCCTCGCAGCCGCCGCAACGGCCGCGCTGAAGGTGATCGAAGCCGAGCCGGAGCGGCGCACATGGCTCTGGAATTTACGGCATCGCCTGCGAGACGGGCTCCGGAGGCTGGGATTCGACACTATGGACAGCGCATCACCGATCATTCCGCTCCTGATCGGAGACGCCGATGCGGCGCTCCGGCTCTCGGATTCCTTGCTCGCGCACGGTATCTACGCGCCGGCCATTCGCCCCCCCACCGTGCCCGCCGGCACAAGCCGCCTCCGCATGAGCGTGACGGCCGGTCATACGCCGGAGCAGATTGACTACGTCTTGGAAACTTTGGCGAAGGTGATCGCTTCAGACGGACGGCTGAAGGAGCGACTTACACACCCCCGCTCGCCGTCCCCTTAACGGTGTAGCTTTCCAGCTCTTCGCTGACGGAGGTCACTTCCCCACGAGTCTCCAGAACGGGAAGCGCTTCGATAGTCTCAATGTACTTCACGAGCCCCACCCCACGGGCGAACCAGCTCGTAATTTTGTCTTTGCTCAGAGCGACGCGGCGGTCCTTCGTCAGCGTGACGGTAATCGTCATGTTCGCCTCAATCTGGAGGGCATTCTGGAAGGAGCCGGCCGCGACCGCCACGGGTGTGTAGCCCACCACCCGAACGTCCGCCACCACATCGGCCAGTTCGTGGTTGCCATCGCCGTCTATGTCCGTCTGCATATCCACGCCTTTCTTGTTCAGTTGCTGGAAGGTCCCGTTCACGACCAGCGGAAACTTTAGGACACGGTACGGGACCAATTGCTGCTCAAACGGCGTGGTAGGCTGGCTGCCGTAATACGTGATGCCCGTCTTGTCGCGACGAAAGAATCCGTCGGTCGGGCCCTTGTTCCCTTGGTTCGTCTCCCGGAAGATCTTCACGGTGTCGCCTTTCATGTTCGTTGTCCCGATGGCAGACACCTCGTTGGTAAACGTCGCATCGGCGATGCGCTCAATCGTCTCCGTCCGGGTCCAGCCCGCGTACCGCCACACGCTCCCGATTTCGTCCGGAAAGTACTCATCCGTATTCTGGACCTCCTGAGCGATGGGACTGCTTCCGAACGAGCCGGGCCCGGCTCCCATCAGGAGCCAGGCCGCCGCCACAACCAGCACGGACCTCGCGGACAACTTCCGACCCACTCGACGCACCGACCTCTCCCAAGGCTAAACGGGGGCGACTCAAACCAGGAGGGTGCAATCTAACACAACCCAGTCCCACCATCAAGGTCATGCTATAATCCGCCCTATTACAAGATTCTCAGTAGGAGCGCGAATGCGAAACATACCGCCCGAGGACCGGACGGCCTTGGTGACCGGAGCCTCCCGGGGACTCGGGCGAGCCATTGCCGTGGGCCTGGGACGAGCCGGCTACCGGGTCTCCGTGAATTACCGGATCGGTGTGGAGGAGGCCTTGGAGACTGTCCGAACCATCGAGACGACCGGGAGCGCCGCCTTCGCTTATCAGGCGGATGTCCGGGACGCCAAGGCCGTGAGTTCCATGGTTGCATCCGTGGTGGAACGTTGGGGGCGGCTGGATGTCCTGGTGAGCAACGCGGCCATCACGGAAGACGGCTTGGTGGCCCGGTTATCGGGCGAAGCATGGGACGCGGTCGTCGCCACCACCTTGACCGGCGCCTTTCACTGCCTGCAGAGCGCCGGGGCGGTGATGCAGGCCCAAGGCAGCGGGACCGTCCTCTTCGTGGGGTCCTTCTCTGCCTTTCAAGGGCGGGCCGGCCAGGCCGCTTACGCGGCCGCCAAAGCCGGCTTGCTCGGCCTGATGAAGACGGCGGCACGCGAATGGGGGGCATTTAATGTGCGCGTCAACATGATCCTGCCGGGATGGCATGCCACCGTTCTGACCGGGTATCACGACGATCCGGCCCCCGCCCCTTTCGGCCCGGTCTTGGGCCACGGCACGACGATGGACCAGGTTGCAAAATTCGTCGTGTCTCTTGCAGCCATGCCGGACGTCTCCGGCCAGGTGTTCAACCTCGATAGCCGGATGGCTTCCCCGTGACCCGCCTTTGACACGCCCCGTTCAAACACCGCGCGGCGTCTTCATCACAGGCACCGATACCGGGGTCGGCAAGACCATCGTCGCCGCAACCGTGGCGACGGCGCTCAGACAGCACGGCGTGGACGCCGGCGTCATGAAGCCGATCGTGACAGGGCTAGCCGAAAGCACAGCCGGACTGTCCGACCCGGAATGGCTCGCCTCCATCACAGGGATGGGAGATTCTCCTAGGCTCATCTCCCCTTACCGCTTTGAGATTGCCGCATCTCCCTTGATCGCCGCCGCCTCCACCGGCGTCCTCATTGACCTGGACCTCATCAGCGAGGCATTTCGGGCTCTCTCAGCCCAACACGACTGCGTCCTTGTGGAAGGTATCGGCGGCGTCATGGTCCCCGTGACCACGGATCTGTTCGTCGTGGATCTGATGAAGGGCATGGGTCTGCCGGCCCTCGTCGTCGCCCGCTCGGGCCTGGGCAGCATCAATCACTCCCTCCTCACACTGGACTGCCTTCGGAGCCGCGGCGTGCCGATACTCGGTCTGATCTTCAACAATCCGACTTGTCCAGCATTCGACGCACATCTGAGTGAGACGATTCCCACCATTTTGCGGCTATCGGGGGTCCGGTCCTTCGGCGAGCTGCCCTATTGCGAGGGCCTCCCCCAGTTGTGGGATCAACACTGCAACATGCTCATCGCTGGGCTGGACGTGCAGGGACTAATGGACGCGCTCGGGCTAAGGGGCTTGGCCTGAACCATTGGAAAGTTGAACGCGGACAGAGAAAAGACTATGCTCCCTCCATCAGAAACCGTAACCTCTAGCTGTAAAGGATTCGGTTATGGCTGGAGCGGCTGAGGAGAAACGGCGGCAAGATAGACACCACTACGATCACCCGATCACCTACATGGGAAAGGTCGGCACACCCGGCTCTCCTCCCCAGGAAGTAGCCTTTCGAGGTATGATCGCGGATCTCAGCAACGGCGGGATCGGCATCGAGACGAAGGGGCACTCTTTCTTAGAAATAGGCTCACTGGTCCGGACCTGGATCCCGCTGTCAGCCGTTCCGGTGAACGTACCGGTTCTGACGCGCGTGCAGTGGGTACGAGACAAAAACTCCGGCTCCAGCCAACTCGTCGGCCTGATGTTCGTGCTGTAGGAAGCAGCGCTACCCGCCGTCAGCCTCCCCGATCAGTTCTTTGATCTTGGCGCCGATGTCCGTGGCTGTCATGAGGGACTCGCCGACCAGGATGGCCCCGACGCCGGCCTCGGACACGCGCTTCACGTCCTCTCGCGTGGCGATCCCGCTCTCGCTCACGATCAGCTTGCCGTCGGGGATGCGCTTGGCCAGCCGGAAGGTCACGTCGAGCGTCGTGACGAACGACGTCAGGTCTCGGTTGTTGATACCGATGATCCGGGCCTCCGGGATTCGTTCGAGCACCGCATCCAGTTCGCGTTCGTGATGCACCTCGATCAGCACATCCAGGCCGAACTCCTGCCGGGCGAAGTGGTAGTAATCAATCAGTTGCGGACGGTCGAGCGCTGCCACGATCAGGAGCACGGCATCCGCAAGATGCGCCCGAGCTTCATAGAACTGGAGCTCGTCCACCATGAACTCCTTGTTGAGCGCCGGCAGAGGAATCGCTTCACGAATCGTCTTCAGATGGTCGAGGCTCCCCTGAAAATAGGGTTTATCCGTGAGAACAGAGAGGGCGGTCGCGCCGTACTCGTGATAGGTTCGGGCGATGGCGAGCGGGTCGAACACCTCGCGGAGCACACCTTTGCTCGGCGAGGCCTTCTTGACCTCAGCGATCAGCCGCGGCGTCTCGCCCTTGGGGATGGTCACAGGGCGACTGGGCCCGACCGCAGGCTTGGACAAGTGTCCGGCGAGCGCCCGATAAAATCCGATCGGCGCGGACAGGTCGCGGATCTTGGCCTTGAGATCAGCCAGGTAGCGGGCGTTCTTCTTCTCCTTGATCTCCCCCTTCTTCGATTCAAGAATCTCATCAAGTATCATGGCCTGTTGGTCCAGGCCACGAGGCTGTCCAGCTTTTCCATCGCCGCGCCGGATCGGATGATCTCGTGCGCCAGCTTGACGCCGTCCCGCAGCGTGGCGGCCTTTCCACAGGCCACCAACGCCGGCGCGGCATTGAGCAAAACGAGGTGCTGGCGCGGCCCCGCTCGCCCGCTGAGGATGTCGCGGGTGATACACGCATTCTCCTCGGCGTCGCCCCCGGCCAGGTCCTTGAGACGAACCCGTTCAAATCCGACATCGCGCGGCTCGATGAAGTAGTTGGTGATCCGGCCGGCTCTTCCTTCTGACACGCGGGTCCGGTCCGTAAGCGTGATCTCGTCCAGCCCATCCAATCCGTGAACCACGTAGCAATGTCGGGCGCCGAGCTTCATGAGAACCTTGGCCATGAGGTCCGTCAGGCCTTCGTCGTACACCCCCAGGATCTGGATGGTGGCCCCGGCCGGATTCGTCAACGGCCCCAGGAGGTTGAAGATCGTGCGCACGCCGATCTCCTGGCGCGGCCCCACGGCGTGCTTCATCGCGTTGTGAAAGAGGGGTGCAAACAGGAACCCGATCCCTATCTCGTTCACGCATTCCTCGACCCGTTCGGGCGGGAGGTCCACGCGCACCCCGAGACATTGCAGCACATCCGCGCTGCCGGACCGGGAGGACACCCGGCGATTCCCGTGCTTGGCCACGGTGATCCCGGCGCCGGCCACCACGAAGGCGACCGTGGTGGACACGTTGAACGTCGCCGCCCCATCCCCGCCCGTCCCGCACGTATCCACGACGGTCGGATCATTGGTCCGAATGCGCGGGGCCTTTGCCCGCATCGCCCGGGCCGAGCCGGCAATCTCCTCCACCGTTTCGCCTTTCATGCGAAGCGCCGTGAGATAGGCCGCGATCTGGGCCGACGTGGCCTTGCCCTCCATGATCTCGTGCATGACCGCTTCGGCTTCAGCCTCCGTCAGGGCCTGCCGTTCCACGAGTTTGGCGATGGCCTCTTTGATCATGAGAACACGAGGCGGGCTAGAGCGACAGAAAGTTGCGAAGCAAATCCATGCCCGGCCTGGTCAGGATGGATTCGGGGTGAAACTGCACGCCTTCAACCGACAGGGTGCGGTGCCGAAGCCCCATGATTTCCCCTTCGGCCGTCTCGGCCGAGACTTCCAGACAGGACGGAAGGGTGTCACGCCGCACGATCAGCGAGTGATAACGGGTGGCCTCGAACGGGTTGGGTACGTTTTTGAAAATCGTCCGGCCGTCGTGTCGAATCGGGGACGTCTTCCCGTGCATCAGCCGCTCGGCCCGGATGACCTCGCCGCCGAAGGCCTCGCCAATGCTCTGGTGCCCCAGGCACACGCCCAGGATGGGAATCTTCCCCGCCAGTTTGGTGATGGCTTCAACCGATATCCCCGCCTCCTTCGGCGTGCACGGACCCGGCGAGATCACGATCCGGAGCGGCTTGAGAGCCGCAATCTCGTCCACCGTGATCGCGTCGTTCCGGAACACCCGCACGTCCTGGCCGAGCTCGCCGAGATACTGGACGAGGTTGTAGGTGAACGAGTCGTAGTTATCAATGACCAGGACCATAGATCAGTCCAAACCCTTCTCGGCCATCTCGATGGCGCGCATCATGGCCTTTGCCTTATTGCAGGTCTCGACATACTCGGCTTCGGGGTCGGAGTCCGCCACGATCCCGGCTCCCGCCTGGATCAAGGCTTGGCGTCCCTTGACGACGACGGTCCGGATGTTGATGCAGGTATCCATGTTGCCCGAAAACCCGAAATACCCGACAGCTCCGGCATAGGGCCCTCGCCGCGATGGCTCCAGCTCCTCGACGATCTCCATCGCGCGGATCTTAGGCGCGCCCGAGACCGTCCCAGCGGGAAAACAGGCCCGCAACACGTCGTAGGCGTCCTTCCCGGGTTGCATGCGGCCTTCGACCTGGGAGACCAGGTGCATGACGTGCGAGTATTGCTCCACGACCATGAAATCCTTTACCCGGACGGTTCCCGGAACCGCCACCCGTCCCACATCGTTGCGACCCAGATCCACCAACATCACATGCTCGGCCCGCTCCTTGACGTTGGCCAGCAACTCGTCGCGCAGAGCCCGGTCCTCCTCGTCGTCGAGTCCACGCCGACGGGTCCCGGCAATGGGCCGCAGTTGCACCAGACCGTCCTCGCAACGGACCAGCACTTCCGGCGACGCCCCGACCAATTCCACATCAGGAAAACGGAGGTAGTACATGTAGGGTGACGGATTGATGACCCGTAGGGCGCGGTAGATGTCGAACGGCCGCGCCTGGATGGATGCCTGCCAGCGTTGGGAAAGGACTCCCTGGAAGATATCGCCCGCCTTGATGTACTCCTTCGTCTGCACGACCATCTTTTCGAAGTCGGCCTTGCTCATGTTGGGGGTGAACGCAGGCGGGCGGCGGGCGGCGCGCCGGCGCGGAGACGGGCGCCGGATCGGATTGCGGGGCCTGCGCAATCGCGCGATCATCCCGTCAATGCGACGGACGGCGTCGTCATACGCTTTCCTGTAATGACGGCCGGACACGCGGGCGTTCGCGACAACCTTGATGGTTTGCGCCACGTTGTCGAAGACGAGGAGCGTATCCGTGAGCAGGAAGGATACTTGAGGCAGGCCCAGGACATCCTTCCGAAGCGCCGGCAGCCGCTCGAACTGGCGGACCACATCGTAGCTCAGGTACCCCACCGCGCCGCCGTAGAACCGCGGCAACCCGGCGACCGGCACCGGGTGGTAGTCCGACATCATGTCTCGGAGGCTGGCCAGGATATCCGTCGCGACAGGGACCAGGCGGCGGCGCCGGCCTTCGGAGACGATCAGTTCGCGGTCACTCCCCTGAATCAGGACCGGTGAGCCGCTCCCCAGGAATGAGTACCGCGCCCACTTTTCCCCCCCCTCGACGCTTTCCAAAAGGTACGCGCACGGACCCTGATCAATCTTGGCCAACGCCGAGACCGGCGTTTCGAAGTCCGCGAGGACCTCCCGATACACGGGAATCAGGTTCCCCTGCTTGGCAAGGACGCAGAACTCCTTAAACTCCGGGGTGTATCCGCTTGCGTTCATGAGGTGGTTCTGTGACCCTGAGCGGAGCGAAGGGTCTCTTTACCGCTCGTAGAATTCCCTATCGGGGGTTTCGTCGAAATCGGTGTCGCGGGAGGCGCGTCCCCCCTCGCCTTCGAGAGCTTCCTCAAGGTCTGAGACGCGCGCCCAAAGCGAATCCACCCGCTCGTCCAAGCGCACCAGACGATCGGCCAGAATCTTATCCTGATCGCGACGGGATGCCCCCCCATCACCGCCCGCGGCGAGCCGCTTGCTCAGCATCTCCTTGATGGCATCCATTTCCCTGGCGAGCCGATTGACCTCCGCGGCCAGGTCGCCAGATCCTGCCTCCTTGTTCCCCTTGGCAGGGGCCTGGGTCTTCCCTACCCTGGCTTTCAAGTCTGCTTTCGGAACCTTGGGCTTACCTTTTCCAGGAATCGCCACTTTCCTCCCCTATCTCCACGTCTCAACGTCATTATCGCTCGATACTCGGCTCTGGCGTCAACCATCCTTGGTCCGCAAAGCTGAGGTACCGCCGATTCCCAATGATAACATGGTCCAGGACTCGAATTCCCATGATCTCACCGACCGACACCAAGCGCTTGGTCAGCGCGCGATCTTCAGGGCTGGCTTCCGGATCCCCGCTTGGATGATTATGAACGAAGATGACGGCAGCGGCCGACTCCCTGACGGCAGGAACAAAGGCTTCTCGTGGATGTACGATACTGAGCGTCAGGCTCCCTTCGGAGACCGTCACGTCCCTGATGATGGCGTTTTTCCCGTCCAGCAGAATCACTTTAAACTCTTCCCGGCGGAGCCCCCGCATGAGAGGCCAGTAATGCCTGAACACGTCTTGGCTCGACGCCACCCGTTGTCCGGTGGTCAGGGGCGCTGCAATGGCGCGCTTCCCGATCTCAAGAGCCGCCTTGATGAGAGCGGCCTTCGCCGGTCCGACGCCGGGCACTGCACAGAGCTCCTGGATCCCTTGATGACACAAGCCAGCTAGGCCGCCGTGGCGGTTCAGCAAGTCCACGCCGACGTCCAGCGCCGTCCCTCTTGCATGGCCAGACCCCAGCAAGATGGCAAGAAGCTGGCCATCTGTCAAGACCTCCGAGCCGTGCCGGAGCAATCGCTCACGGGGACGTTCGTCTGGGGGCCACGTATTGATTCTCATTGCCATCTCCGTGTCGGGCTGGACTGCCACCTATGTAATCCCCTACACATACGATGGATTTTTTGACACAGAGAAACCCCCAAAGGATAAATGCCTTGGCGCAGGCATTCACCTAACCATACAAATTTCCTTATAGTTACTTTTTAGGCACTGCTATTGCTTTACGTTGGCGCGTCCCTGTGGTCACCGACAACCGGAGGTCCGGGCCATGGAGTGTGGAAGATGCAAAGGGTTGATGGTGAGAGAACGCTTCTCAGACTACCTCCTCATCGTCTACGCATGGAAGTGTCTGAACTGCGGTGCCATCGTAGATCCTACCATTACCCACAATCGGCAGAAACGCTCCACGGTTGACGCCAGGGAGTCGGTCTCTCGCTGATCCCCGAAGGCCGCCTCGCATCCTCGTTTTCAAGGCCCCTTATTCGTCGCTCTCCGCCGCGAGAGTCGCCTGACCGAGAGGCCTCGGTTCATTACCTAGTCGCGCCGATTTTCGGTTGTCAAAAGAGCCCGCGGACGTGCTAGAGTCAGACGGGGCATGCGAATCATCGGCGGCATATCACGCGGACGACGGCTGGCCGGCCCCCCCAAATCGGGTCTCCGCCCGACCAGGGGCCAGGTCAAAGAAGCCCTGTTTAATATCCTCTCGGGTAGGATTCTCGACGCGCGCTTCCTCGACCTCTTCGCGGGCACCGGAGCCATCGGGATCGAGGCGCTAAGCCGAGGGGCTCGCGAGGTCACGTTCGTGGAGTCTCACGCCGAGACATGCCGTTTGCTCCGAGCAAACCTTCGTCATTGCGGTTATGATCAAGGCGTCGACGTCCGGCGGCTCTCTGTCGCGCGCTTTCTCAACCAGCCGCCAGCTCAGCCTTTCGATATCGTCTTCCTCGACCCGCCATACCACACGGTTGAGGGGGAAAAGGTATTGCCATCACTGGGACGCGGTGTTATCATCCGTCACAACGGGGTGGTGGTCATTGAGCATTTCCATAAAACCCGCCTGGCCGACCGGATTGGTCATCTGGCCCTAGTCAAATCCTACCGGTACGGGGATACTCTCCTCTCGATGTACCGACATGCGCCGGCTGAGGATGCCCCATGAGGATTGGTGTCTATCCCGGAACATTTGACCCGATCACCAACGGCCATGTGGATTTGATCGCCAGGAGCCTTTGCCTCTTCGACAAGGTCTACGTCGCGGTGGCCCTCAATCCCCAGAAGCATCCCGTGTTCGCCCTCCAGGAGCGCGTCGAGATGGTACGGCTGGCGACCAAAGAACTGTCGAACGTGGAAGTCGAGCCGTTCCAGGGGCTGTTGGTCAATTACGTCAGAGAGCGGGGCGCCCATGCGATTATCCGGGGCTTGCGGGCCGTTTCGGACTTTGAATTCGAGCTCCAGGTGGCTCTTATGAACCGGAATCTGGATCAACTAGCGGAGACCGTTTTTCTCATGCCGAGCCAGGAATTTATCTATCTCACCTCAACCATCATCAAAGAAGTCGCCCGCCACGGCGGAGACCTCCACGGTCTGGTCCATCCGGAGATCGCCCGTCGGCTGGCCGCCAAGCTGGGGGCAGCAGCACGATGAAACTCGCCAAGCGTGTGGGCCGCATCTCCCCGTCCCCGACACTCAGCATCACGGCCGAGGCCAAAGCGCTGGCCGCAAGAGGCGTGGATGTGATCGACTTTGCGTCGGGCGAACCCGATTGGGATACCCCCGTCCCGGTCAAGGACGCCGGCATCACGGCGATCCGCAAGGGGTTCACAAAATACACCGCGGTCGGCGGCATCGACGACCTCAAGAGCGCGGTCGCGGATAAACTGCTGCGCGATCAGGGGCTCACCTACGAAAAATCGCAGATCCTGATTTCGTGCGGCGCCAAGCACACCCTTTACAACCTGGCTCAGGCCCTGTTCGAAGCCGGCGACGAGGTGGTCATCCCGGCCCCCTACTGGGTGTCCTACCCCGATCAGGTGCTGCTGAATGACGCCGCGCCGGTCATAGTCCCCACGAGCGAGGCGACCGGTTTTCAACTGACCGGAGAACTTCTGGAGCGGCACGTGACGGAGCGGACGAAGGCCGTCATCGTGAACAGCCCGGGTAATCCAACGGGCTCCGCCTACGAACGCCGCACACTCGAAGGGATCGCCGAAGCGGCGCTCCGTCATGGGCTCCTCATCATCTCGGATGAGATCTATGAGAAGTTGCTTTACGACGGACTCACGCACGTCAGCATCGCGTCGCTGGGGCCCGAAGTCCAGGCCCGGACGGTGGTGGTGAACGGCGTCTCCAAGGCGTACTCCATGACGGGATGGCGGATCGGCTATGCGGCTGGACCGAAAGATGTGATCTCAGCCATGGCGACCATCCAGAGCCAGAGCACCTCCAATCCCACCTCCATCTCACAGAAGGCGGCGGTGGCGGCCCTGAATGAGGGGGAGCCGTTCATCAAGGAGATGGTAGCGGAGTTCGACCAGCGGCGGCGGTTTATGGTGGAACGATTGAACAAGATCCCGGGCATCCACTGCGCAACGCCGAACGGCGCGTTCTACGCCTTCCCGCATGTCGGAGGCCTGGTGGGTCGTCGCTCTCCGGACGGCCCCATCACGTCGGGCACCGCCCTCGCCGCGTATTTCCTGAAGGAGGCGCTCACGGCCACGGTCCCCGGTGAGGCCTTCGGAGCGCCCGACTATATCCGATTCTCTTATGCCACCGGGATGCCGAAAATCATGGAGGGCTTGGACCGTATAGAGGCGGCCGTCCGGCGCCTCGCGTGAAGCGGAGTGCCGGTGGAGCTTGACTGCCGAGGGAATGAGGAGCGCATGTATGCCGGTCTATGAATATGGGTGCGCGGCTGGGCACCGCTTCGAAGTCAAACAAAAGATCCACGATGCCCCGGTCTCGACCTGTCAAGTCTGCGACCTGCCGGTGTCCAAGCTTATTTCCCCGCCGGCCATCTCCTTCAAGGGGTCCGGCTGGTATGTTACCGACTACTCCGACAAACTGAAACCCCCGGCCACGGAGGTGAAAACGGGCAAACCCGCTGAGACCCCGCCGAAACCTTCCGAGCCCAAAACGGACGGCGCGGAAATACCGGCCGCCGTCACACCCCCGGCCGCCGCCAGGCCGTCTTCGGCCGGTGGCTCCGCGTCGGGATCCGGTTCGCCTGCCTCGGCCCCCTCCGGGTCTTGACTCGGATTATTTCTTTTTCCCCTTCTTCGATTTCGCCTTTTCCTCTCCCAGGGCCGCCGTCAATTGGTCTACCTGAGCCTTCAATTGGTTATTGGCCTGGGTCATCTGTGCCACCTCGGCCTTTAATGCCTCCGTCGTCTTCGTGAGTGCGGCCACCTTCGTCTGCAAGGCGGCTCGTTCACCCTCGACGATTTTGATCTGCGCTTCCTGCGCTCCGATGCGTTCTTGCAAAGCCGGCGGCCACCAGTCGCACCCGTTCAACCCAACCAGGACCCCCACCAACGCCATCATTCCTGCCGCACGCCGCGCTGTGCCGCTCATCCGTCGCCCCTCCTTTGAAAGTGTCCGTTCCCTTCACACCCGTGACCCCTGCTCATCGGCCGTTTCGGGAGGGCCGTCCCGTCCCCCCGTAGGCGCCCGCCCAATTTGAAATTTCTCCAGCCGGTACTGCATCGTCTTATATGTCAGCCCCAGCATCTTGGCCGCCTTGGCGATGACACCGTTGCTTCGCACCATCGCCTTCTCCAGCAATTGCCGTTCGAATTCTTCCAGGGAGAAGCCTTCGCCGGGGAGGTCGAATTCCATCCGGTCGAGCAGCGTAGTGCGGGCCCGCACCTCCGCCGGGAGGTCCTCGACATCGATCCGCTCGGCTTCGCAGAGCAGCACCGCCCGCTCGATCACCGACTCCAGTTCCCGCACGTTGCCCGGCCAGTGATAATCCAAGAGCACCCGCAAGGCCTTGGTGCCGATCCCCTTGACGGCCTTACCCGAGACGGCCGCGTACTTCTTGAGGAAATGCTCGACGAGCTCTGGGATGTCTGTCGTTCGGTCCCGGAGCGCCGGCAGGTGGAGGGACACGACGTTCAGGCGATAGAACAGGTCTTCCCGGAAACTCCCTTGCTTGATGGCCGCGGACAGTTTCCGGTTCGTGGCCGCCACCACGCGGACATCCACCTTGATATCCTCCCGGCCGCCGATGCGACGAATCTCCTTTTCTTGCAGGACTCGGAGCAGCTTGGCCTGTAACGGAAGGCTCAGGTCTCCGATCTCATCGAGAAACAGCGTCCCCTGGTCCACCGCCTCGAACAGGCCGATCTGCCTGGACTGGGCGCCGGTGAAGGCCCCTTTTTCATGCCCGAACAGCTCGCTCTCGATCAAGGTTTCCGGGATCGCCGCGCAGTTCAGCGCCCGGAACGGACGGTCCTTACGCGGGCTGTCGGCATGAATCGCCCGGGCGACCAGTTCTTTCCCGGTCCCACTCTCGCCGGTGATCAGGACGGTTGTGTGGCTCGGCGCGACCTTCTTGATGACCCGGAAGAGCTCCTGCATCAACGGATGGTGGCCGATGATGCTCTCCACCCGGAATGTTTCCTGCAGCTGCTGCCGAAGCCGCCGGTTCTCTTTGACGAGTTGGAGCTTCTCAAAGGCACGCGCCACGGTGATCAGGAGCTCTTCCCGATTCAGAGGCTTCGTGAGATAGTCGAAGGCCCCCTTCTTCATGGCCTGCACCGCCGAATCGATGGTCGCGTAAGCGGTGATGAGAATGACGTGCGCCTCAGGATCGAGCTTGCGCAGGTCCTCGAGGAGGGACAGCCCGTCACGCTCCGGCATCGAGAGGTCGGTCAACGCCAAATCCGCCTGATGGTTCCGGTAGAGGGTCAAGGCCTGCGAGACATTGGACGCCGTTTCAACCGTGTAGCCCTCTCCCTCAAGAATGACCGTGAGAATGTCCCGTTGGGATTTCTCGTCATCAACGATAAGAATGTGTCCGGCCGTCATACCGCCACCGCAGCCACTCCCTCAACCGGGAGACTGATCACCACGGTGGTTCCCTCATGAGGCCGGCTCCTGACGCTGATCTGCCCGCGGTGCTCCTCAACAATCTTCTTGGTGATGGCGAGCCCCAGGCCTATCCCCAGCTTCTTGGTCGTAAAATAAGGGTCGAAGATCTTCGCCAGGTCTTCCTCACCGATGCCCGATCCGGTATCCGAGACGGTTACCTCGACTGCCCCAGTCTGCGATTGACCGGCATCGGCCTCCCCCGCATCCGGTCGAAAGGCGCTGGCGATCCGAAGCCGTCCCCCGCTGGGCATCGCCTGAACGGCGTTGAGCACGACATTCATGAAGCATGTCTTGATCTGCACAGGATCGGCAAGGAGATGCAGGGAAGGCACCTGGTCGGTCACCTGGATCTCGATGCCTTGTTCCAGGGCCTTTTGCCGGGCGAGCTCCACCACATCCTGGACCAGCGTCGCCACATCCACATCCCGTTTGTTCAGGGCGAGAGGTTTCCCGACCGAGAGGAAGTTCTCGATCATGCCGTTGAGTCTATGGATCTCGTCCTTGATGTTCGCCATAAGGGCCGCCGCCTCGGCCGTCCCCTCGACTCGCCCGACGCCGAGACGGCTGCGGATGTGATCAATGCTCAGGTTGATGAAGTTCAACGGGTTCCTGATCTCATGGGCGATGCCGGACGCCAGCTTCCCGACGGCGGATAACCGTTCCGCCTCGCGGAGCCGCTCCTCCAATTCCCGATGCTGGCGGAGCTTCTCCACCATCTCGTTGAAGCTGCGTGTCAGCTCCGCGATCTCATCCTCCCCCTCCACCTCGATCGTCTTGGTCAAGTCGCCGGACGCCACGTGCTTGGCGGCCGCGACCACGTCGTGGAGGGGCTGCGTATATTTCCGGGCGAGATAGAGCGAGATCAGAATACCGAGCGAGAAGATGAGCAGCGTCACGGCGATGCGCTTGTACAGGCTGGCCTTTGTCAACTGCGCGAGGTCTTCCAAGGTGAACGTCACGTGGATGTATCCCACCACGTCCGTTCCGTCCACCAAGGGCGCCGTCACGTTATATTCTCGCTTTCCGCCCTCGGTGACCGTGCTCTCGATTTTCCGCTCCGCCCGTTCGGGTTGCGGCGGCGCACTGACGATGACTTCCTTCTCCACATCGAGCAGTTTGATCTCCTTCACACCTTTCTTCGCCAGACGGGTCACCAGTTTCTGGAACTTCACCGGATCCGGCTCACCGGATAACTGTTCGACGCTGACGGCCGTGGCATTCGACAGATCATTGATGCTCTCTTCCATCTCACGGACCAACGCCTGCTGGGACAGATACGAGAGAGTGATCGAAGCCATCAGCGAGAGGATCAGTAGCATGAGCATCATGATGACCAGCTTGGTGGTCAGCCTGAGGCGGTGGAAAATCCGGGTATTGACGGAACGGAGAGAGGTCAGCATGATCAAGCCGCCAATGATCCGACGACGGAGAGCAGCGCGGCTCTCGGAACCCGTCCCTCTCGAATGAGGCGGGCCGGTGTTACGGTCGCGTCCAGCACCGTGGTCGGGAGCCCGCCGGGAGTCGGGCCGCCGTCCAGGATCAGATCCACATCGGCCCCCAAGAACCGCCGGACTTCCTCGGCCGATGTCGCGGGAGGGCGGCCGGAGCGGTTGGCGCTGGTTCCGGTCAGCGCCCCGCCGACGGCCTCAAGCAGCCGTCGAACCTCCGGGTGGGCTGAAAGACGAACCCCAATGGTCCCGGTCTCGGCCGTGAGCAGGGCGGGGACCGATGCGGACGCCCGAAACACGAGCGTGAGCGGACCAGGCCAGCAGGCTTCCATGAGTCGTTCGGCTGTCGGCGTGATCTCCGCCACCAACGCCTCAAGATCGGCCCGCGAGCGGACGAGCACCAACACCGGCCTGGTGGTCGCGGAGCGGCCCTTCAGATCGAACACCCGTCGGACCGCACGTTCATCAAACGGAAGTACGCCCAGGCCGTAGAACGTCTCGGTCGGGAACGCCACCACGCCGCCCCCGCGGACCACCACGCCGGCCTCGCGGAGAGAACCCTCGGACAGATCACGACGACGGCCGGACTGGTTCATATCATGATCGCAGTGATTATAGGGCTTCTACCTGCTTGGACGACTCTTCGACTGCGGCCGCCATCGCACGTTTTTGCTCATGCAGACGTTTGGCGAGATCCGGGTCCTTCCGGGCCAGAATCTGCGCCGCAAAGAGGCCGGCGTTTTTTGCGCCGGCCTTCCCGATGGCCATGGTCGCCACGGGAACACCCCCCGGCATTTGGACCGTCGCCAGCAGGGCGTCGAGCCCCTTGAGCGCGGAACTGTCCAATGGGACCCCGATGATCGGCAGTATGGAGGAAGCCGCCATGACGCCGGCCAGGTGAGCCGCCCCACCGGCGCCGACGATGATGACCTCAACCCCCCGCTTCTCGGCGGTGTTCGCCAGCATCTGGGCCCGCTCCGGCGAGCGATGGGCGGAGGCCACCGCCATTTCGCACTCGACCCCCAACTCCCGCAACGTCTTGAGCGCCTCTTCCATGGTCGGAGCATCGGACGCGCTGCCCATGTAGATCGCCACCCGTGGTTTCTTCATCTCGTTTCGCGCCCCGCGGTTCGCATCGCATTATACCACGGCAGGGGCCTTTCAACGCCCGGACAGCGCACGGGCGCCGATGTCGGTGCGGTAGTGCATACCTTCGAAGTGGATCCGCCGGACACCCGCATAGGCCCGCTCACGGGCGGCGGCAAGGTCGTCCCCAATGCCCGTAACCCCGAGCACACGGCCGCCGGCCGTGACGATGCCGTCGGGCGAAGACGCGGTCCCGGCATGGAACACCACCAGGTCGTCCTTCCCATCCGACTCAGGCAAGCCGGCGATGGGGGAACCCTTGGCATAGGCGCCGGGATAGCCGTGAGAGGCCACCACCACGCACACGGCCGAGCGGGCGTGCCATTCAACCGCCAGTTGGTCCAATCGATGTTCCGCGACCGCCCTTAGGATTTCCACCAGATCGGTCTTCAGTAGCGGCAGGACCACCTGGGTCTCCGGATCACCCAGGCGGGCGTTAAACTCGAGCACCTGCGGCTCCCCCCGGACCACCATCAACCCCACATAGATCACCCCCTGGAAAGGGCTGCCGACCTGCGAGAGACCGTGCACGACCGGCTCCAGAATCGTCCGCCGCACGCGGTCAACGAGTGAGCAAGTGCCGATCGGCGCGGGCGCGTAAGCACCCATCCCGCCGGTATTCGGCCCCGTGTCGCCGTCCCCCACACGCTTGTGGTCTTGGGCCGGCGCCAGCGGGACGACCGTCTTGCCGTCCGTGAACGCCATGACCGTGAGCTCCTCGCCGTCGAGGAAGTCTTCGATCACCACCCGGCTCCCGGCCTCTCCAAATACCTTGCCCTCCAGCATCGCCGTCACGGCCTGACGCGCCTCGTCTCGACTTGCGGCGACGACGACGCCCTTCCCCTGCGCCAACCCATCCGCCTTCACCACGATGGGCGTCTCGCGCCGATCGAGGTACTCCAGCGCGGGGCCGACCGCCGTGAAGGTCTTGGCCTCAGCCGTTGGAATCCGGAGCCGAACCATGAGGTCCTTGGAGAAGGCCTTGCTGGCCTCGATGCGAGCGGCGGCCTTGTGCGGGCCGAAGACAGGGAGCTTGACCTTCCGAAAGTCGTCCGCCAGCCCGGCGGCCAACGGCGCCTCCGGGCCGACGACCGTCAGGTCAATCCGATGCTCTTTCGCGAAGGCTCGCAACCCGGCGACATCATCGGCCGCGAGCGGGACGCACTCGGCCACCCGCGCAATGCCGGCGTTGCCGGGAGCACAGTAGAGTTTCGTGACTCGTGGACTCTGGGCAATCTTCCACGCGAGGGCGTGCTCCCGTCCCCCTCCACCGACGACCAGAACTTTCATGGGAAGCGAAACCTAATGACGGAAATGCCGCATGCCTGTTAGGACCATCGCCATATTGTGTTCATCCACCGCCTTGGTCACCTCTTCGTCGCGGATGGAGCCTCCCGGCTGGATGACTGCCGTAATCCCGGCTTGGGCCGCGGCATCAATCCCGTCGCGGAAAGGGAAGAAGGCATCCGAGGCCATGACGCAACCCTTAAGCGACGAGACCGCCTTCAGCGTGGCCAACTTCACCGAGTCCACGCGGCTCATCTGGCCCGCCCCGATTCCGATCGTCCGGTCGGGCCGCGCGAAGACGATGGCGTTGGACTTGACGTGTTTGCAGACCTTCCAGGCGAAGGCAAAGGCCTCGTATTCCTCGCCGGTCGGGGCCCGCTTCGAGGCCACCTTGAGCGCCCGGACGTCGGGAATGACGCCGAGATCCCGATCCTGCAGGATCAAGCCGCCGACGATCTTCTTCAAGTCCATCGTGTCCAGCCTCGTGCGGGCATCCGAGCAAAGCGCGCCCACTTCCAAGAGGCGCAGGTCCTTCTTGCGCTTGAGCTCGGCCAAGGCTCCGGCCTCAAACCGGGGAGCCACCACCACCTCCACAAAGGTCGCGGTGATCTCCTTCGCCGCGGGAAGATCCACCATCGCGTTGAAGGCGATGACGCCCCCGAAGGCGGAGGTGGGATCAGTCTCCCGCGCCCGGACGTAAGCCTCGCAGGGCGTGGCGCCGATCGCGACCCCGCACGGATTGTTGTGCTTGACGATGGCCGCTACGGGAAGGGGCGCGTCTTGGCGCGCCTGGGGCTGGTGGGTGTGACCAGCAACTGGAGTATCTGGACGCGTTCCGAACTCTTTCACCAACTCGAGCGCGGCATTGGCATCCAGGAAGTTGTTATAGGACATCTCCTTGCCATGCAGTTGCCGGCCCCGCGCCGCCGCGGGTTCGGTCCCGCCAAACTCGCGATAGAACGCGCCCTGTTGGTGAGGGTTCTCTCCGTACCGTAGATTCTGGACCTTCTCGAACTGGAGGGTCAGCAGGGCAGGGAACCGGACCGGCCCCACCCCGTCTTGCCCTTCCAGATACCCGGCGATCACCCCGTCGTATCGGGAGGTGTGCTGAAAGACCTTCCGGGCCAGCTCACGGCGCATGTCCATCGAGAGCCCGCCTCCGCGGAGAGCCTCCAGCACACGCCCGTAATCGGCCGGATCAACCACCACCGTCACATCCGTGTGGTTCTTGGCGGCCGACCGCAACATGGACGGGCCGCCGATGTCGATGTTCTCAATCGCCTCATCGAAGGTGCAGCCGGGCTTGCTGATCGTGGACTCAAAGGGATACAGGTTGACCACGACCACATCAATCGGGCCGATCCCGTGCTGATCCATCTCGGCGACGTGCTTCGGGTCCCCTCGCCGGCCGAGCAGGCCTCCGTGAATCTTGGGATGGAGGGTCTTGACCCGCCCGTCCAGGATCTCCGGGGAACCGGTGTAGGCCGCGACGTCGGTGACCGCCACGCCCGCCTCCCGCAGCGCCTTGGCCGTCCCGCCGGTGGACAAAATCTCATACCCCAGGCCGGTCAGTCCCTTGGCGAATTCGACGACCCCGGACTTATCCGACACGCTCATCAGCGCCCGCTTCACGATCGCTGCTCCTTCGTTCGGCTATGACGGTCTTACTGCCTGCCGGCCTCTCGTAGCGACTCGCGGAAGACGCGGTAGAACTGGTCGTTCTCCGACACGGCCTGATTGGTGATCGCTTTCAGTTTACCAAGTTCCCGTTCCGCGATCACGAAACTGACGCTCTTGGCAAAGGCCGCCATATTGTCGAAGGTTCGAAACCCCTTGCCGACCAAACCCACACACATATGCCGACGGTACGGCATCGCCATCGCTTGCAGGGCCTGAAGCACCTGGTTGGCTTCCCCCGATCCGCCGTACTCTTCGTGGAGAATCACCACTTCATAGCGACTCCGCCGAAGCCGTTCAAGGGCCTCGGCGGGCTTGGCGGCGACGTGCACCGTATACCCCAGCCCCGTGAGCGCAGTCCTGGCCACCGCCTGGTACTGCGGCTGATCTAGACAGACCAGAGCCAGACGGCGGTTTTCGACGAAATCGTCCTCAGCCGGCGGCGGGGGAGCCGGGCCCTCCTCCTCGACGGCCTCAAGGTCCATAGACTGTAATGCAGACTGCGGGGAAGCAGGTGGAGGCGGGACGATCCCCGCTGAAGACGCCTCGCCGCCTTCCTGTTTGGTGCTGACTTGGATCTTCTCCCGACACTTGGGGCAGGTGACCTTGAAGACGGCGTCCTTCGGAACCTTTTCGTCCGGGAGCGACAGGTTGGCAGAGCATGAGGTACAGGTGACGACCATCGCCCTACCGTTTCTTTACCGTCTTGGCATACCCGGCATCCAGTCCGAGTCCCTCGATGTCGCTCGTCTGTTCGCCGCGTGCCTGTTTGATCTTGTCGATGCCGCGCTGGACGATCCCCTTCCGGGTCGAGTAGAGCTCGGCGGTCTCCGCCGTAATCAGCCCTTCGGAATAGACACGGATGATCGCCTGATCGAAGGTCTGCATGCCGAAGGGTTCGCTGGCCTCCTGAATCTCGTAAAACGTCTTGCCCTCGGACTCGCCCATCAGAATGGCTTCTTTGGTGCGGATGTTGTTGCCGAGGATGTCGTGAATGGCGATGCGTCCGCCGCCCGCTCTCGGCAACAAGCGCTGCCCGACGATCCAACGGATCGAGTCCGAGAGGCGCTGGCGAACCTGTTTCTCCTCTTCCTGGTCGAACATCCCCACAATCCGGTTGATCGTCTGGCCGGCGTCCACCGTGTGCAACGTGCTGAGCACGAGATGGCCGGTCTCGGATGCCTTTAACCCCAGCTCGACCGTCTCGCGATCGCGCATCTCGCCGACCAGGATGATCTTCGGCGCCTGACGGAGCGCGGCGCGAAGGCCGTTGGCGAACGTGTCGAAGTCGCCCCCCAGTTCACGCTGGTTGAACGTGGCCTTGAAGTTGGAATGCACGAACTCGACCGGGTCCTCCAGGGTGACGACGTGGACGGACTTCGTCTCGTTGATCTCCCGCAGCAGCGCCGCCAACGACGTGGACTTGCCGCTGCCGGTGGCGCCGGTGACCAGGATGAGTCCGTTCTTCTCGCGGGTCATCTTCTTGAAGGCCGCCGGCATCTCGAGATCGTCCAGCGAGGGGATCTTGGTCTCTAATTTCCGCATGACGATGGAATAGTTGCCCCGCTGGGAAAAGATATTGACGCGGAACCGGGCCTTGCCGGGCAAGAAGTACGAGCTGTCGGAGGATCCTTGCTGAATGAGCATCTGGGAGAGCCGGCGATCGTTGTTGATGAGATTCAAGGCGAAGACCTCGGTCTGGAACGGCGTCAAGTTGTCGACGGCCGGATTGAAGGACACGGGCACCAACTCTCCATCGGATTCCACCTGCAGGGGACGAGCCACCGAAACGTTGATATCCGACACGTTCGTGCGCGAATCCAACATGGCGGCCAGCATCGTGTCGATTTCTGGTTTTCTCATGGCAGGACTCCTTTCATGAGCGACCTCATTTCGGGCATGCCGGGCCCGCGGGAAACGGCGTCAGCCCGCCAGGTCATCCGGCGGGGTTTTCAGGAACGGCAGGAACTTGCCCTTGTCAATGCACTTGTCGTAAGCCTCATCGGGACTGATCCATTTCTTATTGAGGACCTCCATGATCGCGTCGTCCAAGGTCTGCATCCCGAATTTCTTGCCGACCTGAATCGCCGACGGGATCTGGAAGGTCTTGTTCTCACGGATGAGGTTGGCGACGGCGGGCGTGCAGATCATGATCTCCAGCGCCGCGCACCGGCCCTTCTTGTCGATGCGCTTGAAGAGGTTCTGCGCCACGACCACCTTGAGACTGGTCGAGAGGGTGTTGCGGATCTGCGCCTGCTCCTCGTGCGGGAAGACCTCGATGACACGGTCCACGGTCTTCGCCGCGTTGGTCGTGTGCAGGGTCCCGAAGACCAAGTGCCCGGTCGCGGCCGCCTCCACCGCCAGGCGGATGGTTTCGAGATCCCGCATCTCGCCGACGAGGACGATGTCGGGGTCTTCGCGGAGCGCCCCCCTGAGGGCCGCGGCGAACGACCGGGTGTGCAGCCCCACCTCGCGATGGTTGATGACGCAGCCCTGGCTCTGGTGCACGAACTCGATCGGGTCCTCCACGGTGATGATGTGGTCCTTCCGGTTCTTGTTGGAGTGGTCAATCATCGCGGCCATGGTGGTGGACTTGCCGCTCCCCGTGGGGCCGGTGACCAGGATGAGGCCTTTGTGGAGCATCGAGGCCCGTTTCAGAATGGGCGGAAGCCCCAATTCATCCGCCGTCAGCACCTTGGTGGGGATCTGGCGGAAGACCGCCGCGCACCCGTATTTCTGGTTGAAGAAATTGGCCCGGTACCGGGCGATGCCGGGAATTTCGTAACCGAAATCCACATCCCCGGTTTCCTCGAAGGTCTTAATCTTGTTTTCGGGGGCGATCTCATACAGCATCGCCTTGAGTTCGTCGTTCTCCAGGACATGGTACTTGACCCGCTCCAGTTCGCCGTGCAGACGAAGGATCGGTTGCTGCCCGGAGACCAAGTGAAGGTCCGACGCGCCCTGCTCATTCATCAATTTGAAGAATGCGTCAATTTTCGCCATGCTCCTCGCCCTCTCTACCCACGATCCAGCAGACCCCGCGCATGCGGCCAAAAAGTACCACAACCCTCAGGGCAGGTCAACCTCAACGGCGAGCAGATGCACACTCTCCAGTTCCTGTACAAGATGAATCTGTAACGGGAGCCACGGCTTTTTACCTTTTCCCTCCCGCCCGTGTCTCATTGACAGAGACAGCCGATCGGTCTACTCTTCGCACAGGAAGGCGGCATGGATCAGGAACTTGTTCAGTATCTTGACGAGCGGTTTGGCCGGATTGAGCAACGACTGGACGGGCACGACCGGCGATTCGAGTCGATAGACCAACGCTTTGAGTCGATTGACCGGCAATTCGTGCAAGTCAACCAGCGAATCAATGACCGCTTCGAGGAGGTCAAACGCCATACGGGCGTGCTGGTCGAAGATCTCCGCCGTCACATTCAACTCGTAGCCGAGGGCCTTGCCATGCACGTCCAAGTTCAGCATGTACAGGAACGGGAATACCACGACCGGCAGCATCAGGAGACCCGCGCGCTTCTCCGATCATTCTATGAGGACTTCAGACAGCAAAACGCACAACTCCGTCAATCCCAGGACCAGATCCACCAGCGCGTGGAGAACCTCGAACGGAACCAGAACTAGGGCTCCGACCTCCCGTATTGCCCATCTTGATGAGGGGGTAGGCCCCCGTGCCTGCCCAAATTCCAAATCCGACGTAGGGGCGCACAGCCGTGCGCCCTCTTTTACGCCCTCGCCCCATTCGATGGGGAGAGGGTGCGGGTGAGGGGCAAATCGTAGGGGCGCCGCGTGCTGCGCCCGTCTTCTCAGGCCGGGCCGCAGGGGGGAAGAGGTAGGCGGAAGGAACTAGACCCGCGTCCGATTGGTTTCGCGGACGAGATCGTATAGGAACTCAGGCGCAAAGTCGGCGCCGTTCGGCCAGGTCAGCGTGTGGTCTACGCGAAACGCAGCAAAATAGGATGTATCTCGCAGGGGTTCGAACACCTCTCCCCTCAGTTCAGATGCAAGATCAACCTCGCCTTCAAGACCATCATCAAACTTCAGCCACACCCGATGGTCTCCGCGATAGTGCGCTTCAACGACATGAACAAGCACAGGGCTACTCCAGCGGTTGAATGGGTTTGAGCGGCTTGCGTTCAGAAGCCAGCCGCCAATCTTCATCTAATTCTGCACTATGGAGGTGGCACCATTCAAGCACAAGGTTTAAGACTCGGCCAGGGCATTGTCCCTCCACGACGCCGGACTCCCAGTGGACCACAATCTTATGCTCCCCATAAACCGCATGAAAGTAAGGAGGCGCATGGTCGCGGTAAAACATCTTGATGACGATTCCGAAAAAGCGGCTGATCTCCGGCATCAAACGATCCCCTCCCCCATAGGGTCTTGCTACTGAGACACCCGGAGGGTGGATTCGTCTAATGCGGATTCAGTAGCCCTCGCCTCGCTTGCGGGGAGAGGGTTAGGGTGAGGGGTTCACATCTGTTGTAGGGGCGCACGGCGGTGCGCCCTCCCCCAATCCGAGAACCGTTCTTCGTAGGGGCGCCGCGTGCTGCGCCCGTCCGAGCTTTTTCTTTTTCTGCGGTTTTGCCTTTTGCTGACCTGGCGTGTCTTATTGACATGGAAGGCTGATCATCTTAATCTCTCACACAGCGACGGAGGCGGTATGGACCAGGAACTGGTTCAGTACCTCGACGAGCGGTTTGGCCGGATTGAGCAACGACAACGACTAGACTCACACGACCAGCGCTTTGAGTCGATGGACCGGCAGTTCGTGCAAGTCAACCAGCGAATCGATGACCGGTTTGAGGAAGTCAAACGCCATACGGGCGTGCTGGTCGAAGACCTGCGCTACCACGTCCGGCTTGTGGCCGAAGGATTCGCAACCTTCGTGGAAGGGCGATATGCCCAGGACCAGGCCCGGATTGACGAGCGCTTCCGCGAAACCCAGGCCCTCATCCGCAGCTCCTACGACCATCTCCAACAGCAACAGGACCAGCTTCGCCAATCGCAGGACCAGATCCACCAGCGCGTGGAGAACCTCGAACGAGATCAGAACTAGACTTCCGTTCGCCCTGAGCATGTCGAAGGGCCTCCCGAGGGGTGGGCCCCCGTGCCTGCCCAAAGTCCAAATCCGATGTAGGGGCGCACGGCGTGCGCCCTCCCCCAATCCGGGAACCGATCTTCGTAGGGGCGCGGCACGCCGCGCCCGTCTGTCTCAGGTCAGTAAAACGGTGTCTGGCTCCCTTCTGCCTCCAGGTGCCTGACACCGTTTTATCCCTCATCCCCTCCCGCCCCGTTTAACCTTTTCTGCTTCCCCCGTGTCTAACGAACAGATGTGCCCCGGCCGCCATTGTGGGGATTGCAGAAACTTAACCTATAGGTTAAAATGACTGAAAAGAAGCTTCTCTTCCCAGGTTCTGTACTCGATCTCTATGTGGTCTTTCAAGAGGACCGCAGTGAAGTGGCGGAATTCATCGACAGGCTGACAAGTCCCGATCTCGGGCAGTTCTCGCATTTGAAGGATGCTCTCACCCACCATGGAATTCCGAGGAACACGAGCAAGTTTCGGAATGAGGGGAACGGGATCTACGCACTGAAAGCCCAAAACGCCCGAATCTATGGATTCTTCGACGGCCCCAGATCGTTTGTCTTGGCACTCGGTTTCAAGAAGGGCGGCAAGGGAGGACGGAAGGTTGAACGACGACATTGCGAGCACGCCTGTGAAATCCGGAAGTTATTGAGGTCCGATGCAGGACAGGAGAAGCACAAGCATGGATATTGAAGCTTTGAGAGAGAAAATAAATGCTGCCCGGGGCACATTTGATTATCGCCTTGAGAAAATTCTATTCCGGTTGGGCGAGGACATCTGCCTGCTGATGGAACAACAACGGCTCAGCCGGACGCAACTCGCGGAGCGCATGGGCGTCTCTCCCGCTTACATCACGAAGATTCTCAGCGGCAACCCCAACCTGACGATCAAGAGCTTGCTCAAGCTCGCAGATGCGATGGGCAAAGAGCTGACGCTTCAGTTTGCGCCCCGAGCCGCGCAGAAACGGTCCTCACGCTCGCGCCATTTCGGCCGGACTCTCTCAGGAAGACCGTAACTGCAACTTTCAGGCCGGGCCGCAGGGGGTTTCCTTTTCTTTCCGCTTTGTCATTGCGCGCGCAGCAAAGCAATCTCATTCCGGTCGCCCTGAGCATGTCGAAGGCTTCCAATTCGATGTAGGGGCGCACAGCGGTGCGCCCTCCCCCAATCCGAGAACCATCCTTCGTAGGGGCGCGGCGTGCCGCGGCCGTCTTTCTTTCAGTTCAGGCGTTCAGTGCCTCAAACAAAGTAGCCTGGCACCGTTTTCTGCCTGGCACCGTTTTCTGCCCTCCGGCGTTTTTACCTTTTTTCTCCCTCCCGTGTCTCATTGACAGGGACAGTTAATCAGCATAATCTTCAATGCGCGGAGGCAGTATGGATCAGGAACTGGTTCAGTACCTCGACGGACGTTTTCACGCAATCGACCAGCGTTTTCAGGCCATCGATGCGCGCTTTCAGACAATGGATCAGCGTTTTGAGGCGATAGACCGGCGCTTTGAGACAATGGAACATCGCTTTGAGACGATGGAACATCGCTTTACGGGCCTGCTGGATCAGCGGATCGAAGAGGTCAAGCGCCACACCGGCATCCTGGTGGAAGGCCTCCGCCAAGAGGTGCATCTTGTGGCCGAAGGCCTGATCCTGCACGTCGAGGTCCGGCACAGGGAGGATCGGGAATATTTCGACGGCAAGTTCGAGGGAATGGCCGCCCTCTTTCGCAGTTCCCACGACCATCTGCAGCAGCAACAGGACCAGCTTCGCCAATCGCAGGACCAGATCCACCAGCGCGTGGAGAACCTCGAACGAGATCAGAACTAGACTTCCGTTCGCCCTGAGCATGTCGAAGGGCCTCCCGAGGGGTGGGCCCCCGTGCCTGCCCAAAGTCCAAATCCGATGTAGGGGCGCACGGCGTGCGCCCTCCCCCAATCCGGGAACCGATCTTCGTAGGGGCGCGGCACGCCGCGCCCGTCTGCTGGTTTAAGGCGGGAGGAAGCGGAGGGGGATGTTGTCAGGAATGCGCTTTGGAAAAAGCTGGAGAGTGGGCTTCGATTTTCCTCATGGCTTTGCGGTCATAGATTTTTTCGCCACAAGCCAGACACTCATGGAATTCGAGCGAAGGTACTTTGTAGGTCTGGCCGTGAACCTTGCCGGTCAGATTCCGTCGCACTTTTTTCACCTTGTTGCTGCCACAGGAGGGACACGCTGTAATTTTCATTGTGGGCATCAGCTTAGCCTAGACTGACCTCTTCGACGAGACAAGGAAATAATAAGTTTCCACACCTACTTGTTTCACCAGCTTACCCTTGGTGTATATGGGAAGTCCAGTCATGTTCGTGCTTTCAATGACATACAGGCGTTCCCTGGCACCACGTCGAGTCAGGCTGGTCGATCGGATTGTTTTATAAATCGACGCCGCATTGAGAACAGCCTCTGCAATATCAAGCTCGGTGAGACAGTCCGCCTCCATCTCTAGGCGTGCCTTTTCGCTGAAGGCATACTGGCCGTTTAGCACCGCACGCTTGATGCGGACAAGAATGTCGCTCACGAGTCGCGCCCTCGGTTCCCTCCCCTGTCATAAGTGAGACACCCGAACATGTGGAAAGGTTAAATCCGATGTAGGGGCGTATCGCGATACGCCCGTCTGCTGGTTTGGCGGGAGGAAGCGGAGGGGGGAAGGGAGTCTGATAATCAATTGAGACGAGATTGCAAATATTTTTGTATTCGAATCTTTAACCTTTGAGTGTCTTTCGTAATTTGACATTGCCAAATCCTCCGCCCTACGATTTTCTTGGACACCGAATTGGGGCACAATGCCCCTGTTAA